>JAGMCC010000042.1 GCA_023129355.1 Dehalococcoidia bacterium
CGATGCTCTGGGCGTCATCGTACTGCGCGGTGAAGCACTTCCGTACTGCGGCGTAGACATCCTTGGCCATAGGGACGAGGGTCTCGTTCCGGCTCAAGGGGAGGACAGCGACCTTTACCGGGGCCAGGTCTGGGTGAAGGCGCAGCAGCACCCGGATCTCATTCTTGTCCGGCTCCTCATCGTAGGCGTCGACCAGGAAAGCGAGCGCGGCGCGGTCTACCCCTGCCGAGGGCTCGACGACATAAGGCATAAAGCGCTCCCCGCTGTCAGGGTCGAAATAGCTGAGGTCCTTACCGCTATGCTTGGCATGCTGCGCCAGGTCGAAGTCGCCGCGGTCGGCGATGCCCTCTAGCTCCGACCAGCCCATCGGAAAGAGGTAATCGATGTCATAGCAAACGCGGGCATAGTGGGCCAGCTCATCCTCGCCGTGCTGGTGCAGGCGAAGGTTCTCCTTGTCTATCCCCAGCTTGAGATACCAGTTCTGCCGCTCCTCGAGCCAGTAACTGAACCACTCCCCGGCGGTGTCCGGCTTTACGAAGAACTCGATCTCCATCATCTCGAACTCGCGGCAGCGGAAGATAAAGTTTCCAGTAGTAATCTCGTTACGGAATGCCTTGCCGATCTGGGCGATGCCAAAGGGAAGCTTTTTGCGCGAGGTGTCCACCACATTGGCGAAGTTGACGAAGATGCCCTGTGCAGTCTCCGGGCGCAGGTAGATCACCGCTGCTTCCTCCTCCACCGGTCCGAAGAAGGTCTTGAACATTAGGTTGAACATGCGGGGCTCGGTAAGCTCGCCGCCGCAGTCAGGGCAGCGGCCGTCCTTGGTATCGTCGGCACGCCAGCGCCGGTGGCACGCCTTGCATTCCATCAACGGGTCAGAGAAACCCTCCTCGTGGCCGCTGGCCGACCACACGGCGCGGTGCATCAGCACGCTCGAATCCAGGCCCACCATGTCGTCCCGCTCCCGCACCATGTCTCGCCACCACATCTCTTTGATATTGCGCTTCAGCTCTACCCCCAGCGGCCCGTAGTCCCAGCAGGCGGAGAGGCCGCCATAGATCTCGCTCGACTGGAATATAAAGCCCCGCCGCTTGCACAGGGAGACTAACTTATCCATATCTACTTTCAATCGCTTTCCCCCGATACCTTTAGCTACCAAAAATTAACAGTTTTGCCGCCAAATGTCAAAGGCTTGACAGGTGAGCACGAATAGTAAAGAATAGAGCAATGCTATTAAAAGCGCTGGAACTGGGTCCCTTCCTCGCCAACTGCTATATCGTCGGCTCGGAGAAGACCAAGGAGGGGTTCATCCTTGACCCAGTCGCCGAGGCGGAGACCATAATGGATAATGTACGCCAGCTCGGCCTCACCATCAAGCTAATTGTTGCCACCCACTCCCACCCTGACCACATTATGGCGCTTCACCAGATCAAAGCGGAGACCGGCGCCCCCTTCGCCATGCATGAGGCTGAGTCCGCCGGGATGATCGCGTCGGGGATGGCCCGCGTCATGGGCCTCTTCATGAGTGGCTCCGCGGAGCCGCTCTCGAAGCCGGATATGCCGCTCAAGGATGGCGACACCATCGAGGTCGGCGACCTCAGCTTCACCGTGCTCCACACCCCGGGGCACAGCCCCGGTGGCATCTCCCTCTATGGGCATGGGATGGTATTCGTGGGGGATACCCTGTTCAATTTCAGCATTGGCCGCACTGACTTCCCCGGCTGTAGCCACCGGCAGCTAATCGATAGCATCAACAGCAAGCTCATGACCCTGCCCGATGAGACCGTGGTTTACCCCGGGCACGGGCCCCAGACCACCATCGCTACCGAGCGCCGCTATAACCCTTTCCTGGTCGGCTAGTCCAGGATACCGGTAACGTCCTTGAGCACCGGCGCTAGCACCAGCGCCACAATAGCCATCAGCTTTATCATGATGTTCAACGAAGGCCCTGACGTATCTTTAAAAGGGTCGCCTACGGTATCGCCGACCACCGCCGCCTTATGCGCATCCGATCCCTTCCCACCGTATTGGCCCGTCTCTATCCACTTCTTTGCGTTATCCCACGAGCCACCGGCATTGGCCATCATTACGGCGATGAGGAAACCGGTGGCGACGGCACCCATGAGAAAGCCAGCAAGGGCCTCCGGCCCCAGCACGAAGCCAACTACGACAGGGATCCCTACCGTGAGTAGTCCCGGAGCGATCATCTCCTTGAGCGCTGCCTTGGTGCAGATATCGACGCACTTCCCGTACTCCGGCTTTGCCTCACCAGTCATGATCCCCTTTATCTCACGGAACTGGCGGCGAACCTCATTGATTATGGCGAAGGAGGTCCGGCCTACCGCATTCAGGGTCAGCGCACAGAACAGGGCCGGCATGAGGACGCCGAGGAATATCCCCGCTATCACTGCAGGTTTTAGCAGGTCTACCACGCTCACGTTTACAGCTGTGGTGTAAGAAAGCATCAGCGCCAAGGCGGTGAGGGCCGCTGCCCCGATAGCGAAACCTTTACCTGTCGCCGCTGTAGTATTACCCAGGGAATCGAGGGCATCGGTGCGGTCCCGGACCTCCGGGGGTAGGTCCGACATCTCCACGATCCCGCCGGCGTTATCCGCCACCGGGCCATACGCATCAGTGGCCAGGGTTACCCCTAGCGTGGCCAGCATGCCGATGCCGGCGATGGCGATGCCATACATGTCGGCGAAGTAATAGGCGATGATGATGGCCACGGCTATTATGATAATGGGGGGTAAGGTACTCATCAGACCGTTGGCGAATCCACTGGTTATGTTGGTGCCCGCGCCCGTCTGGGACGCCTTGGCGATGCGCCGCGTCGGCCCGAAGCTGTAGGAGGTAAAGTAGTTGGTGCTCTCCCCGATTAAAACACCGGCACTTAGACCGGTGAGGATGGCCCACAGTACCGCCCACTGGGCATCGAGTAAGTATACCACCAGGGCAGCAGAACCGGCGGCCAAGATGGATGCGGAAAAGGTGCCACGGCGCAGCGCACCGAGCAGTGCCTTCATCTCTGGCTTCTCGCCCACCCTCACCAGAAATACGCCGATAAGGGAGGCGATTATACCCCCGGCAGCAACCATCATCGGCAGGTGCCATGCTGCTCTCTGTGCCTCGTCCGCAGTCCCGGCGAATAAGGCGGCGGTCACTGCCACCATACTCAGCGCCATGGTAGCGATGATAGCGTCTACATAGGACTCGAAGAGGTCGGCACCCATGCCAGCAACATCGCCAACGTTATCGCCCACGAAGTCGGCGATCACGGCGGCGTTTCGCGGGTCGTCCTCGGGTATACCCTGCTCCACCTTGCCCACCAGGTCAGCACCGGTATCCGCCGCCTTTGTATAAATGCCGCCACCGACCCTGGCGAAGATGGCCACCAGTGATGCGCCAAAGCCGAAGCCGGGGATAATCTGAAGGAAGTCAACGTGTCCATTGAAAGCAAAATAGAGGATGCTCAAGCCCAGGATGCCAATGCCGACGACGCAAATACCCATCACCGCGCCGCTGCGGAAGGACACCCGCAGCCCCTGGTTCAGGCTCTGGGCGGCAGCGGCGGCCGTCCTGGAATTGGCCCTGATAGCTATGTTCATACCGATAAAGCCGGCAATCGCGGAGCTGACGGCGCCAAAGACGAAGGCGAAGGCAGCCCATCCGCTGATAATAAAGCCCAGCGCGATGGCGACCACCACAACGAATATGGCCAGTATCTGATACTCCCGCCTCAGGAAGGCCATAGCGCCCTCCTTGATGGCTGCCGATATCTCTCTCAGCCTCTCGCTGCCCTGGTCCTGCCGCAATACGTAGAGGGTGAGGAACAGGGCAAAGCCAAGTCCCAGCACTCCCGCGATCACCGCATAAAATATTGGGTCCATACTCACTAACCTCCTATGTTAGTTTTTTCTCCAGGTTGGCTAGCTTCTCCTCTAGTTCCCGCTGCCTGACGGCGATCGTCAGGTCGCCCCTGGTCCTCTCCAGAATGCCCCTCACCGAATCGGTAGTCCGCCTCAGCCCGCCGGTCATGGCATCGGGGAAGTCCATCGTTACCAGCACCCCGTAGATGTCATCCATGGCCGCGAGCAGCTCCTCGCAGCGCGCGATGTCCCCCTTCCTGATGGTATCGAGGATGTGGCGCCTCAGTTCTCCGATCGTCTCCCCGAGGCCGTTTAGATAGGCGGCGTAGCCCACACCCAGTTCGTCGGGATCGGGGAGCGTATCCTCCGAGATCAGGCCAAGGGTGGCACAGCCCTCAGCATATTCCTTCTGGGCGGTGTAGACGAAACCGGTGTAGAGGAACTCCTGGTGCTCCTTTAGCGTCTCGTCCAGCTCTTTGAGGAGCTGGCGGGCAGAGGATAGCCCCTTCTTTGCCTCATTGTATTCGCCGCGGTGAACCGCGCGGATTGCATCCGCGCAGTGTCGGACGGCATCGCGGGAGGACCGCAGCGCCTTCTCCCGAGCAGCGTCCTTGGATGACAGGGTGGTGCGTGCCTTCTCCGCGATCAGTTCTAGTCTCGCTGTTAGCTTTCCCATTTACTTCACCTCCATCCTCTCGGCTAACTTTCGTGCTGCCTCCTCCACATCCGCTGCACTACAGACAGCGCTGATCACCGCGATGGCGTCCGCCCCGGCCTCGACCACCGCAGGAGCGTTTTTCCCATCAATGCCCCCGATGGCGACGACGGGGAGCGATATCGCCTCCCTGATCTGGCGAAGCCGCTCCAGCCCTACCACGATAGCGCCCGCTTTGGAAGGGGTGGGGTAAATGGCGCCCACCGCAATATAGTCAGCACCATCGGCCTCAGCCTGGAGCGCCTCTTCGAGAGTGGTGGCAGAGCAGCCCAGAATCTTATCGATGGGCAACAGGCGGCGCGCTACGGAGACCGGCAGGTCTCCCTGCCCCAGGTGAAGCCCATCGGCTCCGGAGGCGAGGGCTATATCGAGGTAATCATCCAATATGAAGGGCACGTCATGTTGCGCGCAGACCTCCCCAAGCTTCTGCACCGCGGCGAGTATCTCCGCCCTTCTCCGCTTCTTGTCCCGCAATTGGATTGCCTTCGCCCCACCGCGGATCGCCTGGCGGCAGACTTCTCGTTCATCCCTTCCCCCCAGTGCCTCTGGGTCGATGATTACATAGAGTCCCGCAATCCGCTTTTCGACGCGCAGTATCTTTCCCGTCAGTGCCCGCTCCAGTTCGTAGAGGGTAAAGCGCGCCTGCTTGAACTTTGCCGGATCCAGGGCAAGGTCGGGGAGTTTGGAAATCTCCTCCAGGACCCTTAGCGATTCCTCGACCCTCCTGGCGTTGGCAGTGACTATGGCGTGTAGGTCAGCGCGGAGCATCTCCTCCTCGGCGAAGGCGGCTACATCCTCCGTGGAATCGCGTGCGGAGAGGAGTTCTTTCTGAAGCGAGGAGTGCTGCCTCAAAAGCTCATGGCGCAGGGATTTGAGCGCGGCGCTTAATGCAGCGTCATTGAGGATGAAGCGGGCGACATCCTCGAGGAGGCGCAGCCCCTCGCTGATGCGGTTAAGGTTGGCATCGATGAGGCGTAGCATCTATAGGTCCTTGAGGGGCTCCGGCATCTCTCCCTCCCTCGCCGCATCGATCATCTCGCGAACCTCAGAGAAGGTGCTATCGTACTCCTCGCTGTGCATATCCATTCCCAATTGCTTAAGCCTATGCTCAGTCCAGCGTCCAATATTGCGCGGGTCTTTATAGTAGTCCGGGCCCCCCATGGCCTGGGGAGGACCGGTTGCCTCAAGCCAGCTCTGAGCCGACCGGTGATGGGCGAAGCTGGAGATCAGGCGCGCCAGCTCCTTGCTGCCACAGTGAGGACACTCCGGGGATAGCGAGCCGGCGATGCTCTTTACAAAAAGATTTACCCTCCGTTGACAACCGCTACAGCGAAACTCATAGATGGGCATAACCGCTAGCCTCACTCCGCTTCTTCATCAGGCATGTCACCCACAGGCGTTTTAGGTATCTCCCCATGCTCCATCCTATCCAGCATCTCCTCATATTCCGGGGTGACCGTCTCATCCTCCATCCCCCGGCTCATCCGTTTATTCCAATCCGCCAGCGCCCGGGGATCACTGCGCATTAAACCACTCGTCAACTGGCGGTCGGACAGGATATCTTCGTAGATATCCTTATATGTGCCGCGGACAGCAAAGGTGGAAAAAAGGCGCGATAGATCTTCGCCGCCGCATCGTGGGCACTTTGGCATTGACGAGGTGTCTCGCAAATAGACGCTCACCTTACGCTGGCACTTATTGCATCGATATTCGTATACTGGCATCGTTTCTTACCCTTGCGATGATAATTCTAGCACATCGTGGAGAATCGGTAAATGCGTAGTACTGGTTCCTATTCTACCAACTCTTCGTTGTCGTCATTCTGCGCGGCAGCGAAGAATCTAGACTCGTTACAGAGTTTACCCTGGGTGAGATTCTTCCGTCGCTCTGCTCCCTCAGAATGACAGAAAGCGAAGGACTCAGGGTGACAGAGAGGTCGATCGGGGTGTTACTCAGCTATCCCGCAGCGGCTCAGGCAAGTCCCGGGCTTATTGCATTCTCGATGAGCTCCAATCGGGAAACCTCCCCCTTCGGCCCGAGCTCCAGGGCCACCACATCGACTCGCCACGAGGGGGGCAGGTCATCACTGCCCTCCATGTAGGCCTCTGCCAGGGCTAGCAGCCGCTCCTTCTTTTGGGCGGTCACCGATTCCTCAGGGGTGCCATAGGAACTGCTCGTTCTGGTGCGCACCTCGATAAAAACGAGGAAATCGTCCTTCTCGGCGATGATGTCTATCTCGCCCTCCCGCGAGCGAAAATTCCTCTCCCAAATCACATACCCCAGCCCGGTTAAATACTCCGCGGCTATCTTTTCACCGAGAGCGCCGATCTCCCTGGAATCCATCGTACCCAAGTATAGTGGCTAAGCTGCTCCAGGGCAAGTTTATTGTATATTTTGATAAGGGCAAACCTGAATTAGAGCCGTTGGAAAGTGTATTTCAAGGGCAAGACTCACTTGGTGAGGTTGTTTAGGAGATGGAAAGGCTGATAGCCACGGAAGGAACGGAAGGAGGTGAATAGCATGTCTCGCCTGAGACATCTGTTGGAAGAGTTGGGTCTGCTTGGAGTCAAGCCCAAGGACGTCCGCATACCGGGCCAGGTTTATGACGACATCGTAACAGAAGCAGAAGATACCAGCGAAGAGGAGTAGTAGCCTTCTGCCCTCAGTTTGAGCCGAGGCCCCCTAATCTCTCCAGAGCGTCCCCGTGGCTTCGACTAACCAAGCAACGGGGTCAACCAAGAGCTCCCTGACCAAAGTCCTCAACGGCTCATGCTCTGATATGAAATCGGCTACTGGCGGGCTAATCTCATAATAGAAAGCCACCAACTGGGAGCCAAGGCTACTCTGTAACAGCACTTCATCTCTGAACGCTCTAAGAGTGTCGAGTTCGGAAGCTGTTGATGTGCCATAGGCTGCCGTGGCGATGAAACAGCCCTCCGGGGCAGCGCTTTCTTCGGCGATAGCAAACCACGAAAGGCTATCCACAGTAGCTGTGATCGTGTTGTTGTTTTCGTCAATAATGGGGGGTGGATCAGTTACTCTTACCCAGCCCCCACTGACTAGGTGGAAAAGTTTGAGATTTTTTTTCTTGCCCTTGACGTCAGCCTGATTGTACGAAATGGTTAGCGTGACTGAGCCAGTGTAAGGCGGCGTCGTGACAATATCGTAGTACTTGTGTAAGAATTGGAAACCGGTGATGTCAGAGCCAGGGTTCTTGTCGGAGAGAATGATGTAGACCTCAACAGAAGTGGTTAAATTGAGAAACTCGACCTTCGCGCCGCTGTAGTAACTGTCATCGACGATAGCATTCTCCGGTGGAGGTGGAGGGCTGACCACGTAAACTTGGCTCAGCGTGAAGTCTATGTTGGGCTTTTCTTGGTTTGCTGTGACCCGAACACGGTTGGCGTTGGCCAATGACGTCTCCTCCTGGTAGTACTCGTCGACGTAGCCAGTGCCGCTGGCACTCACCTTATAGTCTCCAGTAGGCAGTCCTGCTAGGGTGTAGGTTCCATTAGATGACACGACCTCAGCCACCAGTGTGCCTTGCACATAGTCGTAGGCAGATATAGTGGCACCTGGGACAAGTGTAGTGCCATCTTGCTCATAGATAGCGCCCGATACTGAGCCAGCTGCAACCTCAGCAAGAGTGGTGAAGGTCATATCATCGCCGTAGCGTGTGCCGTGACCGACAGCCTTGGCCTTGAAGTGGTAGGTAGTGTTAGGGTCGAGGCCGCTGATGGGGGCGCTGAAGGGACCAGTGACGGTGAGAGTTTGGGGTGTGGTCTCATAGCCATAGCTTGTAGTCAAGCCGTACTCGAAGGAAACATCTACAGATGAGGCAGTGCCCATACTAGTGAGGTCACCGTTTGGAGTAGCCGAATTGGTGGTCACATCGGTGGCACTACAAGTGATAACTGCTGGCGGAACGGCGCCCCAGGGTGTCATCAGCGGATAGTTGTCCCTGTTGTTTGCGTCTAGCACATAAGGTGTATCACCTTTCCCATCACTGCCAGGCACATCTTGATCGGGGCCAGAGTAAGAGTCCACGCCAGCATAATCTGACCAGTAGTTGCCTCCCGATGGATAGCCGTTGTCCCAGTAGTTAGTGTAGCTAGCAGGGTAAATCCTTGCCTGATCCGTATTATTGATGAGGTCATTATGGTAGATATGATTGTTGCGGACATGCCCATTGCCTGAGTCCAAGCGGAATGCACGGGTGTTATAACATATAATGTTGTCCTTAACTGTGTTGCCCTTGACCTTACCCCCGAAAACAGTAG
>JAGMCC010000043.1 GCA_023129355.1 Dehalococcoidia bacterium
GTCCCCACCTGGTTGAGCTTGATCAGGATGGAATTGGATGCCCTCTCCTTGATGCCGCGGGAGAGTCGTTTCACATTGGTGACGTAGAGGTCATCGCCAACGAGCTGGACTTTCCCTCCCATCTTATCCATGAGCATTTTCCACCCGTCCCAATCATCCTCCGCCATCCCGTCCTCGATGCTGATAATGGGGTATTCAGAGACCAATTTCACATAGTAATCCACCATCTCCTCGCTGGATAGGGATAGGCGCTCCCTGGCGAGGACATATTTGTCATCCTCGAAAAACTCGCTGGATGCCGGGTCGAGGGCAATGAAGCAATCGGCGCCCGCCTTATAGCCTGCCGCTTCGATAGCGGCTAGTACCAGCTCCACCGCCTCTTTGTTGGAGCTTAAGGAGGGGGCGAAACCACCTTCATCGCCGACATTGGTACTCAGTCCCTTGCTCCGGAGCACTCCCTTCAGGGCCTGATAAATCTCAGAGCACATCCGGAGGGCAAGGGCGAAGCTCTGTGTCCCCAGTGGGACGATCATGAACTCTTGGAAATCGGTCGCGTCCGTAGCGTGCTTTCCACCGTTAAGGATATTCATCATGGGCACGGGCAGGGTGCACGCCTCCTCGCCGCCGATGTAGCGATAGAAAGGGAGCTCCAGGAAGTTAGCTGCGGCATGAGCGACAGCGAGGGAGACGCCTAAAATAGCATTGGCACCGAGCCGCGATCTGTTTTGCGTGCCATCGAGCTCGATCATCCGCTCATCGATCGCCGCCTGCTCTTGGCAAGACATCCCGATTAGCGCAGATTCGATCTCCTCCTCAACATTTTTCACTGCCCTGAGCACCCCCATCCCCCCAAACCGATCCTTATCGCCATCGCGAAGCTCCAGGGCTTCGTAAGTGCCGGTGGAGGCCCCGGAGGGTACCGCAGCGTGCCCCAGGGTACCATCGGAGAGCCTCACGTCAACCTTCACCGTGGGATTGCCACGAGAATCGAGGATCTCCCTGGCACTCACTCCCTCAATTGCCGCCACCCTTTCCTCCTCTTTTCGCCCTTTTCGCCCTGAGGCATATGATGTCGATTTCCAGGTCTTCATCATGTTTGGCAATTCTATTCATTTTCATTGCTAGCTCTTCCTTATCAAACCAAGGGCCTTTTCCACGGCATCCACCGGATTTTGAGCGACGATTATCGAGCTATCCACCACACCTCCCCTTGCTAGTGACCAGGTGCCCAGGCTGATAACCGGGATGTTATTTTGCAGCGCATAGGCGATCTCAGAAAGGGTCCCGTAGCTGCCGCCGATGGCGATCACTGCCTGACCCGACTTGGCGACGATGGCGTTTCTGGTATAGCCCATGCCGGTGACGATGGGGATTCGAATATAGGGATTGGCATCTTCGCGGCTGTCCCCGGGGAGAATGCCAATAGTGACCCCTCCTTGGGAGGTAGCCCCGCGACATGCCGCCTCCATTACCCCTTCCAGGCCGCCGCAGATCAATGTGGCGCCCCGCCTTGCCAGCTCCCGCCCCACCTCCTCGGCGAGCCTGGTCTCCTCTGCGGAGCAATCGCTGGCGCCGATCACGGTGATAAAAATCCCCTTTTGCCCCTTTTCCATCTCCAAAACCTCTTAAACCAAGCTAAATGGGATTATAGCACCCTGGGTTGAATTGCCGCAACCAAAGCGGTGATGCTTTTAGTTATAGCGGTTCATTGCCGCCTCGATCCCCTCGGCCAGGATGCAAAGCAGGGCATCGGCGACCCGGGCAATGGCTTCACTGGCGATGTCCTTTTCCTCAGCGGTGAAATCGCTTAGCACATAGGAGACCTCATCCCCCTCGGGGCGGCCGATGCCGACGCGAATTCGGGGGAACTCCTCACTTCCCAAGGAGGCGATGAGGGATGCGAGGCCTTTGTGCCCCGCCGCGCCACCACGCTGGCGGATGCGCAGCTTGCCCAGGGGCAGGTCCAGGTCGTCGTAGATCACAAGGAGGTCATCAAGTGGCACGCCGAAGCGGTGTAGCAGCTGGGCAACTGCCGCCCCGCTGTGGTTCATATACGTCCGCGGCTTGGCGAGTACCACTGGCGTACCAGCAACCTCGCCCGTGCCGTATTTGGCCTTCAGTGTTTTAAGCCTCAACCTTCGCTCCTTAATGGGTATGCGGTGCTGACTCGCGAAGTGGTCGAGACACTGAAACCCTACGTTATGACGGTTGCCGGCATAGCTCTTCCCCGGATTTCCCAGCCCGACAATTAGTTTCATCGCTTAAATAGCGCCGTACTCCTTGAAGCTGAGGCGAACCCTCTTGCCCGGATGCTCCCGGGTACTCAATACCCTAGAGGACCGCTTTCCCCGGCTTGGCCCACCCCGTTTGAATTTATTAAAAGAGATCAATAGTCATGTATTAAGCGGTGGCTAGCTTCTTGCCCATCTCGCGAAGCTCCGCAAGGATCTCGGGGGTGGCTTTGCCGGGAGCCATGATGCCTTCGTCAGCCCTCTTCAATTTAAAGGCGGAACAAATGCCGTCGAGTACATCCAGGGCTCTCCTCTTCCCCATTCCGCTGCTGGTAAAGGTGCAGTAGGGCTTGTCGGTGGTCTTGTCCTGGCACTGAATAAGGCTTCGATCGAAAAAGTCCTTTAAGCCTCCGGATATGTAGGCGAAGTTTGTTGATGTGCCGAAGGCCACCGCATCGCAGCCAATGAGGTCGTCTGCATTGGCATCGAAGGCCCGCTTTAGGATGACCTCAGTCCCCGCTACCGACCGTGCCCCCTCCGCTACTGCCCTGGCCATCTCCTCGGTATTCCCAGTCTGAGAATGGTAAACGATCAATACCTTAGCCATCTTCTACTCCTCTATTTATTTCCCCCTTCAAGTAGGCGGAGAAATTCCTCCTCGTTAAGCACCTTTGTGCCCAGGGCATGCGCCTTCTCTAGTTTGGAGCCCGGCTCGGCCCCCGCCACAAGATGTGTGGTTTTCCTGGTGAAGCTCGAGCCTACGCTGCCGCCCATCTCTTTGATGCGCGCCTCAGCCTCGCTACGGGGTAGCGCTTCCAGCCTGCCGGTGAGCACGAACTCTCGCCCAGCCAGTGGCAGCTCGCCTGGGGCTTTCCTTTCCTGCTCAAGACTTACCCCGGCATGCCTCAGCTCGTCAATAATGCGGCGGTTTGCTTCCTGACGGAAGAAGGCAAGGATGCTCTCGGCGATCTTGGGGCCGATGGTGGGTACCGCGAGTAGCTCCTCCGTAGAGGCACTTGCTAGCTTATCCATGCTGACAAAGTGGCTGGCCAGGAGCTCGGCGGTCTCCGCACCGACATGCCTGATGCCTAGGGCGAAGATCACCCTGGCTAAGGGGCGCTGCTTACTCCTCTCGATAGCATCCAGTACATTCTGGGCGCTCTTCTCCCCCATCCTCTCTAAATTCATCAGGTCTTGCTCGTGGAGGGAGTAGAGATCGGCGACATTTTTTACCAGCCCCATTTCGAGCAGGGCAGCCGCCAGCTTTTCCCCGACCCCGTCGATGTCCATGGCGCTGCGGGAGACGAAGTGGGCGAGGAGCTCATATAGCTGGGCGGGGCAGGAGGCATTGGTGCACCGCGTCATCACCTCACCCTCTGGTTTAACTAGCTCACCGCCGCAAACGGGACAGCGAGCGGGTATCACGAAGAGCCTTTCCTGCCCGGTGCGCTTGGACACAACGGGAGCGACCACCTCGGGAATGACCTCACCGGCGCGCTGTACCACCACCGTATCGCCAATGCGGATGTCTTTACGCCTGATATCCTCCTCGTTGTGAAGCGCCGCCCGCTTGATGGTGACCCCGCCAACGGATACCGGCTCCAGGATGGCGTAGGGGTTGAGGCTCCCCGTTCGCCCCACATTGATGCCGATATCGAGAAGCCTGGTAGTGGCCTGGATCGCAGGGAATTTATAGGCTGTTGACCAGCGTGGGTCGTGGCCCACCGTGCCCAGCACTCGCTGAAGCTCGAATGAATTGACCTTGATCACAATGCCATCGGCCTCAAATTCCAGGTTTTCTCTCTCCTCCTTCCAGCGCTGATAATATTTATCCGCATCGCTAATAGCGGAAACATGAGCATTATAAGGGCTTATCTTAAATCCTAGTGACTTGAGATACTCCATGGTTTCCCAGTGAGTTGGGGGCATTTCTCGCTCGCCTACCCCTTCCCCCTCGGCATATCCCAGGCTATAGATATAGATATCCAGAGGGCGCTTCGCAGTGACCCGTGGGTCTAGCTGGCGCACTGAGCCGGCGGCGGCGTTTCTGGGATTAGCGAAGAGGGGCTGACCCTCCTCCGCCCGTTCCTTGTTCAGTTTTTCAAAGCCAGACCTGGAAAGATAGACCTCACCCCTAACCTCAAATTTTCGCGGGGCACCTTTCGGAACGGTGAGGGGGATGCTCTTAATGGTTCTCAGGTTCTGGGTGATATCCTCGCCGCGATAGCCATCGCCCCGCGTAGCGCCGGTGGTAAGGCGGCCCTCGGTATAGGTCAGGGCCACCGCAAGCCCGTCCAGCTTGAGCTCGCAAACGAAGTCCATATCCCGCCCCGGCACCAGGTTTGAGATTCTCTTGTGCCATGCAAGGAGCTCATCGCAGGAGAAGACATTGGACAGGCTCAAGAGCGGCACGGGGTGCTCCACCACGCCGAAGGCCTCGATGGGGGCGGCGCCCACCCTCTGCGTTGGCGATTCAGGGGTGATAAGCTCGGGGTGCTCCTCCTCCAGCCTCCTCAGCTCCGCCATCAGCGCGTCGTACTCGGCATCTGAGATCTCAGGGCTGTCGAGCACGTAGTAGCGATGGTTGTGGTAGTTAATCTGTTCCCGGAGCTCCCCGACCCTCTTTTTCGCCCGTTCGATATCCGCCACGCTGGCTATCCCCCGGTCAAAGCTTTACTAGCTTCATCGTGTAGACTTCGGGGAGCGCTTGTAGCTTGAGCAGCAGCTCTTCCCCAACAGGCTCATCGAGCTCGAACACCAGAAGCGCCGGCCCTCGGGGCTCAAGCCGTCCCAGCTGCATCGAGCTAATATTGATGTCAGCGTTACCCAATATCGTGCCTGCCGCTCCGATAAGCCCGGGGCGGTCGCGATGATCGCTAAACAGTAAATACCCCCCCCTGGGCACCACATCGATCCAGTAGCTATTAACCCTGACGATGTGAGGCTCGCCCCGCATTACTGTGCCCGCTACCGTGACTGTCCCGGCGCTGGTGGTCACTTCGAGGGTTATCAGGTTTCCATAGTTATCACAGGTCGGGTCCTTGTGCTCGGTGATCTTTAGCCCGCGCCGTTGCGCGATGATGTTAGCATTGACCAGGTTAACCCGCTCCTCGCTGATCGTCTCCAGAAGGCCGCCGAGGACCGCCGCCTTTAGCGCCGCGGTGTCGTGGTTGGCGATCTCCCCCTCATACTTGATGCTGATAGTGCTTATCTGTCCCTCGCCCAGTTGATAGAGCAGGCGGCCCACCTGCTGGGCGACGCCCAGGAATGGCCCGACCACGGCAAGTGTCTCCGGCGAGATCAGCGGGGTATTTACCGCATATCTGGCTGGCTCGCCCTTGAGCACCGCAATGATCTGCTCCGCTACATCCAGGGCTGCGCCTGCCTGGGCTTCCGCGGTGGATGCCGCCAGGTGCGGGGTAACCAGAATCTTATCGCTCTTGAAGAGGATGCTATCCTTTGCTGGCTCCTCAACAAAGACATCGATAGCCGCGCCTGCCACCCTTCCCTCCTCAACCGCCTTAAAAAGTGCCTCCTCATCGATGATGCCCCCCCGGGCACAATTGATAATGCGCACCGTTGGCTTGACCGTTGTCAGTTCCTTGGTGCCAATTAGTCCCCTGGTTGTCCCGGTTAGCGGGGTGTGTATGGTGATAAAGTCCGATTGTTTAAGCAGTTCCTTCATGGAGACCAGTTCCACCCCCAGATTGCTGGCGTATTCGATAGATACGAAGGGGTCGTAGGCAATGAGGCGCATCTCCAGCCCGGTGGCGCGCCGGGCAACCTCGGAGCCCACATTGCCCAGGCCAATGATGCCCAGGGTCTTACTCCTTACCTCGATGCCCAGGAAATCGTGACGGCGCCACTCCCCGGACCTCAAGAGGGCATTTGCCTGAGGTATGTGGCGCGCCATGGCGAGCATCAGAGCGATGGCATGCTCCGCAGCCGAGATGGTATTCCCTGTGGGGGCATTGACCACCACGATGCCCTTTCTCGTTGCTGCCTCCAAATCGATATTGTCGATGCCCACACCAGCACGCCCGATGACCTGAAGCCTTTGTCCCGCCTCGATGACCTCCGCTGAGACCTTGGTCTCGCTCCTCACCACGATGGCATCGTAATCACCAATAGCGGCGATAAGCTCATCGCGACCCAGCCCCGGCCTGACATCCACCTCAACGTGGGCGCGCAGCGCTTCAATGCCCTCTTGGGCGATGGGGTCAGCAATCAATACCTTCATTTTTTCGCCCTTTTCGTCCGTTTTGTCCTTTAACCTGCCTTCAATCGAGTACTCACCTCTAGGTCAAAATCTTTTCGGACAGGAATTTATTCACTGCCTCAGAGACCTCTTCTTTAGAACACTTCACCCGCCACATCCCCTGGGGCAGGTTGATCCTTAGCCACTTCCGGTACCACTTTTCACGGATGCCTTTGCTGATAACGAGGACGAAATTCCCGCTTTTGGGGTCTTCGGATATTTCCATCATACCCCTATTCTTTAGCCCCCGCATTCCCAACCGAGCTCCGACCCCTATTTCCTCGATCTCCATTTTAATCACCCCCTGGTTAGCTCACACCGAGAAGCCTGCCTGAGGCAAGGCTGCCTTCAATGCCTCGATCACGGCATCGATGTCCTTCTCGGTTACATAGCCGAGGTGTCCGATGCGAAAGATCTTGCCATCCAGCCGCTGCTGCCCTCCGGCGAGGACAGTATCATATTCCTCCCGCAGGATCTTGAGAAGCTTCTTGGAGTCGAGCCCCTCGGGCACCTGGACCGCCGTGACCGTGTTTGAGGCGCAGCTATCATCGGGGAACAGGGAGAGCCCCAGTGATTTCACCTCTGCCCTGGCTTTAGCGCCCACCCGGGCATGGCGCGCCACGATGTTTTTGAGCCCCTCGCGCTGAAAAAGCTCCAGTGCGGTATCGAGGGCGTAGACCGTAGAAACAGCCGGGGTCCATGGGGTCTGCCCTTTCTCGAGAAAGCTCTTAGCCTTGGCGAAATCCCAGTAGTATTTGGGCATCTTGGCTTGAGCCTGCGCCTGCCACGCCCGCTCGCTGACGCTGACCATCGCAAGCCCAGGAGGGGCCATCCACCCCTTCTGCGAGCCAGTAATCACCACATCGCATCCCCACTCGTCGGTGGGCAGGTCAATGCAGCCTAGACTGCTAATGGCGTCCACTATGAGGAGCTTTTCGTACTCCCGAACCACGGCGCTTATCGCCTCTAGATCGTTGGTTACCCCGGTGGAGGTCTCGTTGTGGGTCACCAGCACCGCCTTTATACTGGCGTCCTGGGACAGCGCGCGGCGCACCTCCTGTGGGTCGACGGCGGTACCCCACTCAAAGCTGAGCCGCTCAACTTGAGCGCCAAATATTTCGGCGATCGCAGCAAAGCGATCACCAAAGGCTCCGTTGGCCACTACCAGCACCTTGTCACCAGGCGAGAGGGTGTTCACGACTGATGCCTCCATGCCCCCGGTGCCGGAACAGGTGAGGAGAAATACGTCCCCCTTGGTCTGAAACATGGTTTTGAGGATGTCGGTTGCCTTATGTATCATCTCGGCGAACTGGGGCCCGCGATGATTGATCATCTGTGTCGTCATCGCCTGCAGGATTTCATCGGGGATCGGGGTGGGTCCGGGAATGCGTAACTGCATGCTCTGCCTCCATGTTTAGCGATTTTTAGACATTATACCCTGAATCGCCAACATAGGGAAGTAGGAAATATCTTTTCCTAGTCTGTTGGGGGTAAAGGGGGAAGGTAAGAGGGAAACTCAGGTTCGCTTATCGGCATCAGCGATTTTCACGAAGCGGCGTTTGCCCGCCTGAATGGTCATGCCGTCTCGCAAGTTCACCATACGTTTGGTCACAACTTTCCCATCTATCTTAACAGCACCCTGCTCGATCAGTCGCCGCCCTTCACTGGTACTCTGTACAAGCCCTATTTGAGTTAGCAAAGTGGCCAATAGGTGAGGCGGCTCCTCCTTTACACGCTCCTGTATTTGCCTGATCTCCTCATCTGAGGCTGCTATTATTGTGGTAGCTCTCGATGTTGCCTCCTGGAAGGAAACCTGAACCTCCGTTATCTCCTCCGGCACTTCCTTCCTCTGCACTGTCTTCTCGAAGCAGGCCTCCGCATCTTTGGCAGCCTTTTTATTGTGGAACTGCTCCACTATCTCACGGGCCAATCGCTTCTTCAAGACCATCGGGTTCACCGAATCGTTCTCAAGCCCTTTTCGGAACTCCGCAAGCTCTTCATCCGAAACATCGGTAAGAAGCTCGAAGTAGTCCATCATGAGGCCGTCGGGGATGCTCATCACCTTTCCATATATCTCATTGGGAGACTCATCGATGGCGATGTAGTTCCCCAGGCTTTTTGACATCTTCATGCTGCCGTCGGTGCCCACAAGCA
>JAGMCC010000044.1 GCA_023129355.1 Dehalococcoidia bacterium
AAGCAGTCCCTTTTGGGAGAGAAACCTATCCCGGCAGCCGGGGCTACAGAAGTAGTAAGTCTCGCCCTCGTGCTCTAGCCGGAGCCCGGTTTTCTCATCTACCTCCATCCCGCATACCGGGTCTTTTGCCATGCTTATCTATTACCTTCTATCCACCACGAGTTGTAGGGTGGGTGCAGCGGAGCGCAACCCACCCTACAACCGCATCAGGGGTGGTGGGTTCCGTTTCACTCTACCCACCCTCAACCGCATCAGGGGTGGTGGGTTTCGTTTCACTCCACCCACCCTACCTTTCTTTCGTAAGACGCTATCAAGCGAAGTTATGCTCTTTGTGTTTTTCGGCAATAGTAGTTGCCAGACTATCCAGTGCCTTGAAATCGTCTTCTTTGGGGACGCCTTTACAAAGTACCGGCTCCAGTAATTCCGCCTTTAGGTTGGGGATCACGCCTGCCAGTTGTTCCACAGCCCTGCCTCCCCAGCCGTAGGAGCCAATAATGGAGATGAATTTCAGTTTGGGTCTCAGGGCGTTCGCCAGAAAAGCGGCATAGATAACAATCGGGTGCGGACCAGCTAGAACGGTAGGCGTCCCGATAATAATGGTCGCCGCATCCACCAAAGCTATTGCCAGTTTACCGATGTCTGTTGCCGTCAAATCGAATTGCTTCACCGTCACGCCTCTTTGGGTTAAAGCTTCGACAAGGTATCCTACCATCCTGTGAGTGCTGCCATGCATCGAGATATAGGGTAATACCACAATGTTTTTGGGCTCATCGAAGACCCAACTTCGATAAGCATTCAGAATGAAGCTAGGATTATCGTATATTGGTCCGTGGCTAGGAGCAATGGTATCAATTTGATAATCTTTTATTTTCTCCAGGTGTTTCTCAATGCTGGTGCGAAAGGGCATCATGATTTCGGCATAATACCTCTTTGCTGCTTCGTAGACCTGCCCTTCATCAGTTACATATAAGTCGTTAGTAGCTAGGTGAGAGCCAAAAAGATCGCAGGAGAAGAGCAACCCCTCTTCCCTTAGGTATGTAAGCATGGTCTCGGGCCAGTGTACCCATGGGGCATGGATAAACTCCAGCGCTCTATCTCCTAGCGAAATGGTCTCTTTATCGTCGACTGTTATAAACCTCTTCTCTGGAATCGTGAGCAGGTCAATGAGCATCCCTTTACATTTGGGCGTAGCAATGACCTTTGCCTGAGGGTATTTCTCCAGGACTTTGGGGAGAGCACCAGAATGGTCCTGCTCCGCATGATGGGCAACAACATAATTTATGTTCTCCACCCCAAGCTGGTTCAGGTGGTTTATCAGTATGTCCTCCATAGTGGGATCCACTGTGTCAATAAGAGCGGTCTTTTCGCTGCCCTTAATTAGATATGAGTTATAGCTTGTGCCATCGGGAAGTGGTATAAGGGCGTCAAATAGCCTTCTATCCCAGTCTATCGCACCTACTGTGTAAATATTACTCTTTATTTCTCTTGCCGCCATTTTTCAACCTTCCTTTTTAAAATCATCCTTACTTGCCCTGTAGATTGGGCATACCCAATCTACAGGTAGCTTCTCGAATGGTATCACCGGCGCGATGTCGCCATCGGGATCTCCTCTCTCCGGGTCATATACGTAGCCACAAACGCTGCACTCATATTTAGCCGCCATATTACCTCCTGGCGAGATTTACAAATTGTTAAACCTGGGATTATTTCCAGTTGGTCATTATCTCCAAACGGTTAAGCCGGCTGAGATGCTGGAGTGGGTGTAAAAACCCGCGCCGCCAACTCTCTGTCCAGCATGAGTAGTGCATCGCCCTTTTTACCCACCAGCTTCAGCTTGGCGATGATATCGTTGTCGTTGGCTTCCTCTTCGACCTGTTCGGTAACAAACCATTGCAGAAAGATGTTCGTAGCATGATCCTTCTCCTTGATCGCCAGGTCGACGAGGTTGTTAATGCGCTTGGTGACGAACTGCTCGTGCTTGAGCGTTTTCTCGAACATGTTCAGGGGCGACTCGAACTCTATGGGCGGCGCATCGATAGCCATGAGCTTTACCTGCCTGCCCAGGTCATTGATGTAGTCATAGAATTTCATGGCATGAATCATCTCTTCCTGATACTGCACCATGAACCAGTTGGCAAACCCCTTCAGCCCTATATGTGTGCTGTAGGCCGACATGGACATATATAGGTATGCCGAATAGATCTCCTTGTTTAGCTGGTCATTCAGCGCCGCTTCCATTTGCTTACTCAGCATATCAGCACCTCTTTTTGTTGCTGTATTAGCTCCGATCCCTTACTGGTGAGTTGGTAATCCTCGCCCTTTCGCTCAGCGAGACCTCCGCTAGAACATCCTGATGCCCATTTCTGGAACCTTTCTGACTAGACTACCTTCCTGAACTTCTCCCTCGGGGCGCCGCAAATGGGGCACTGGTCGGGGAGCTCACCATCGGAGACATAGCCGCAGACACCGCACACGTAGTATTCTGTATCCACATCGCCCAGCATGTGCTCCAGCGCCTTTTCGTAGAGCTTAGCGTGTCCCCGCTCTACGTCGCGGGAGTAGCTGAAGATCCTCGCCACATGTGCATTATCTTCCTGGTTTGCCTCCTTGATGAACTGTGGATAGGTGCTGCTGGCCAGGTTTTCCCTTTCGAAGGCGGTCTCCAGGTTCTCCTGAGTATCGGACACGCCGCCGAGGAGACGGAGGTGATTGAAGGCGTGGACACCCTCGGCCTCGGCGACGGCACGGAACAGTCTTGCCACCTGGCGATAGCTCTCCTCCTCGGCCTTCAGGGCGAAGGCGAGGTTCCTCTGATGGGCCTGGGACTCAGCGACGAAGCCCTCCTTGAGGTTTTTCAGGGTCTTCATCCCTTTTATTCCCGGGATCTCATGGGGTACCAGCTTTTCCGCCTCCGCGCCACAGAGAGGGCAACGCTCAGGCTTATCGGTTGCAAGTTCTAAATGGTGACAGTTGGTGCATTTCCACAAGGCGCTATCTACCTCCTTTTAGGTCTATTTCTAAGGTTAACCCGCCAGTGTTAGGCACGGGCTCACCACGTATACCAGGTCTAAGGCAGTGAGCCTATAAGCTTATCCCCCTTGTCTGACAGCTCGTAGCCCTCACCCTTCTGGGTTACCAATTCTGCCCCCGCCAGCTCGCGCAGCCCACTTCTAACCCTGAAAAGCGGGAGGCCGGTATATTTGGCAACCTCCTCCGGTGATCTCAGTCCTGACTCCAGCGAACGGAGTAATTTGATTCCAGATTCTGTGGGTTTGCCGTCGGAGCTAATGCACGCCATGATCTCACCTCGTTTGCTTAGAGCTTCTTCATACAGAGATACCAATCTTTACACTCGTAGCCCTGCTTGAGCCTTTCCTCGGCCATCTCCTGGGTCTTTGGTGGCGGCATAACCACCATATCTCCCGGCTTCCAGTTGGCCGGCGTGGCTACTCCATGCTGATCGGTTGTCTGTAGTGCATCTATTAGACGTAAAATCTCCGCCATGTTCCTCCCCGTGGTGAGCGGGTAGTACAGTATCGCCCTTATAATCTGATTGGGGTCGATGATGAACACGCATCTCACCGTTTCTGTTTTGCTCTCGCCTGGGTGGACCATTCCATAGCTGAGGGTAACCTCCTTGCTTAGGTCAGCGATGATTGGGAAGGGTATCTTTACCCCCGCTTTCTCCTCTATGTTCCGCGCCCAGGCAATGTGGGAACTCACGCTGTCTACGCTGAGGCCCAAAAGCTCCACCCCACGCTTCTGCAACTCGCCATAGATCTCGGCGAAGGCCATGAACTCGGTGGTGCATACCGGTGTGAAATCTGCAGGGTGGGAGAAGAGGACTAGCCAGCTGCCCTTGTAATCTTCAAGCTTAATCGTGCCGTGGGTGGTTACCGCCTCAAAGTCCGGTGCCGGATCGCCGATTCGCGGGAGTCGGATTTCCTGTTTTAGCTCTTCCATTTCCTACCTCCTTTTCGAATTTACTGCCGCTCTGGGGCAGTTTCTTAGGCTACCAGGTGCTCATTGTTGCTCTATTTCTTTTATTCGTGTTCTTCAGCAATAGTACAGCAACCGCCCTCGCAAGTGCTGCCGCTGGCGCAGAGCTCACAGCAATAGACCACGCCCTCACTCTCATAGCCAGAGCCGGCAATGTGACAGCCGCATGCTGGACATAACTGTTCCACCATCTTTATTCACCCCCTTTACTGGAATTGAATCACTCCTCCAGCTTTTGAAACTCATCCTTACTGGCCCCGCAGACGGGACACTGCCAATCTTCGGGCAGTTCCTCGAAAGGCGTCCCAGGAGCGATGCCGCCCTCGGGGTCGCCTTGCTCGGGGTCATATACGTAGCCACAAACGCTGCACTCATATTTTGCCACTTTGATACCTATCTCCTTTCTTTTATCAATCCTTATGGTAGGAGGGAGCTGTTTTGGGAGTGGTGCCCCGCTTCACCAGGTGATAATAGGCGTAGGTCATCGGCTCGCCTTCCTTGATAACTTCGGCGGCCACAAGCTCACCGATGAAAATGGTATGCGTTCCCACGTCCACGTGGTTAATCACTTTGGCTTCGAGGTAGGCCAGGGTGTTATCGAGAATGATAGGGGCTTGAGTCTCGCCCAGCTTGTAGGTAACGCGGTCTAACTTGTCTACCTCTCTCCCTGATTTGAAGCCAAATCGTCCGATAAAACCTAAGGGGGTTTCTTGGCTCAGAATGGAAACGGTGAAGACCCCACTATCCTCTATGAACTCGTGGGTGAGGTTTTCTTTATTGATGCACACCGAAATAATCGGTGGCTCGGAGCAGACCTGGATCACGGTGTTGCAGGTCTGACCATTGATCCTATCTCCCTTTCTGGAACCGATCACGTACATGCCGTAGCTTATCTGGTGTAAAGCCTTAGTGTTCATTTTGATCCCCCGGACAAACCTTTCTAATAGTTCTCCGCCAGTAGCTCGTAGTAGCTCTGGGGGAAGTTACAGGCGGGGCATCGCTTGGGGGCTTCCATCCCTTCGTGGACATAGCCGCAGTTGCGGCACTTCCACTTGACTACCTTATCTTTCTTGAAGACCTTCCCCTCCTGCACATTCTTCAGCAGGGCGAGATATCTCTTCTCGTGCTGCTCCTCAACCTCGGCAACCTCTTTAAAGAAATCAGCGATATCGGTGAATCCTTCCTCGCGGGCCACCTTTTCAAACCCGGGGTACATATCGATCCACTCGTAGTGCTCTCCCGCCGCCGCCGCTTTCAGGTTTTCCGGGGTATCCCCGATTCCCTTGAGAAATGCAAACTCTCTTCTGGCATGCTCTCTCTCATTCTCCGCTGTCTCCAGGAATATCGCGGCGACGTGCTCGAAACCCGCATCTTTGGCTACCTGAGAAAAGTAGGTGTACTTGTTGCGGGCCATCGACTCCCCGGCAAAGGCAGCCTCCAGGTTCTTCTCGGTTCGGCTTCCTTTGAGTTCCATCGCTTTCTCCTTTCTAATTTGATTTCTTGACATAAGCCTTGTATTTCCCTGCCTCTTCCTCAATCCCCAGCAGCTCATTCCCCGTGGTCCGGCACCAAGCGGGCATATCTTCTTTTATACCCTCATCGTCGGCTAATATCTCCAATACCTGCCCCATCTCCAGCTCTTTAAGCTTGTTGGCGGTGTGATAAATGGGCATGGGACAATAGAGCCCAATGCAGTCCAAGGTGGCATCTGCCTTCATAGTCTGGCCTCCCTAAATGAAGAGATTGACCTTTCCCTCTTTGGCATCAGCCAGATAGGTAGCTACCCCGGCAAAGCTGTCCACCTCGGGAATGAAGGCCTCCTTGGATATTCCCATCATCCCCATAGAGGTGGTGCAGGCGATAAATTTTACCCCCATTCCCTTAGCCATGGCCATCAGTTCCTCAAGCTGGGGAAAGTTGACGTCCTTCATCAGCTGCTTCATCATCCAGGTGCCCATTCCCAGCATGCGGAATCTGGAAAGATGGAGTCTCTTTGAGCCACCCCGGTTCATGAAGTTGAGCATTCGCCTCATGATCCCCTTGCTCTTGATGCCGCCCTCATTACGCTTGATGACATTTAGCCCCCAAAAGGTGAAGAACATGCTTACCTCCATCCCCATGGATGCGGCCCCGATGGCGATATTGAAAGCGGCCAGTGCCTTATCCAGCTCACCACTGAATACCACCAGGGTTACTCTCTCTTTAGCTGCCATTATCGTCACCTATTCCAGATTCTGGCCGCATTGGGGACAGACCTTGGCTATTCTCTCCACCACGATATTGCATTTCGGGCAGTACCGCAACTCAACCTGGCACGGTTGGCAATAGGGGAAAGGGTTGAGGGCTATCTCCTCATCGCAGTAGGGGCAACGGCATCTCAGATCCTTTGTATCCTCACTCTTTTTCATTCTTGCCCCTCCTTTTGCTTTTAACCTTTTTGCCCTGCTTCTTCAGGTAGTCATCGATGGCCTTATTCAGCGCCTGAGCGCCGAGGTTAGAGCAGTGATATTTATTCTTGGGCAGCCCCTCAAGCTGCTCGGCCACTAGGGCCGGGGTGATTTTCCTCGCCTCCTCCAGGGTATTACCCATTGCCATCTCGCTGACGATGCTTGAGACGGCGATTGCGGCGCCGCAGCCGAAGGTCTTGAACTTGACATCGCTGAGATGGTTATCGTCCACCTTGATGTAGAAGGTCATCATATCCCCGCAGACGGGGTTGCCCACCTCGCCGATGCCATCGGCATCCTCGATTTCCCCCACATTGCGGGGGTTCATGAAGTGTTCCATTACCTTTTCGCTATAAACAGGCATCTCATCTCCCTCCCTGCTGACCTTTTAAGAATTTGGAGTATAGCGGCGACATCTGCCGTAGCCGATCAACGATAGGCGGCAGCTGTTCCAGTACATAGTCAATATCCTCCTCGGTATTCTCCAGGCCGAGGCTGAATAGTAGCGAGCCCTGTGCGATTTCGGCAGGAAGCCCCATAGCGGTGAGCACGTGAGAGGCTTTGAGCGCCCTGGAGGTGCACGCCGAACCACTGGATGCCGCTATCCCCTGGTGACTTAACAGCATGAGCATCGCCTCTCCTTCAATGAACTCGATACAGAAGCTGGCATTGCCGGGAAGGCGCTGGGTGGGATGTCCGGTGAGGATCGCATGCTCGATCCGTGACAGTAGTCCTTCGATTAACCTGTCGCGCAGGGCAGAGAGGTGCGCCATCCGGGACGCCATCTCTTCCTTGGCCAGCTCAGCGGCTTTTCCCAGCCCGACGATCGCGGGCACATTCTCGGTCCCGGCTCTTCGTCCTCTCTCCTGCACCCCACCATCGAGGAAGGGGATAATGCGCGCCCCTTTTTTAAGCCAGAGGGCACCAACACCCTTAGGGCCATAGAACTGGTTGGGGGTCAGGCTTAGCGCATCAACACCGAGTTCTTTGACATCCACAGGTATTGAGCCTGTGGTGGCCACGGCATCGGTGTGGAACAGAGCCCCCCTTTTCTTCACCACCTTAGCTATCTCGGCGATGGGCTGAACGGTGCCCACCTCGCTATTGGCGTGCATTATGGACACCAGAGCCGTGTCCTCCCTTATGCTTGTACCCACCTCTTCTGGATCGACTAGCCCGTACCTATCCACCGGTACTTGGGTGACCTCGAAGCCCCACTTCTCCAGCGTCTTCGCCGCATGGAGCACTGAAAAATGCTCGATGGCCGAGATGACAACGTGCTTTCCCTGGGACTGCCGGGCGAGGGTCAACCCCTTGATGGCGAAGTTGTTGGCCTCAGTGCCTGAGCCGGTGAAGATGATCTCCTCAGGCTGGGCGACAATGAGAGCCGCAACCTTGCTGCGGGCATCATCCAGTGCTTCTCTGGCTTGGTCTCCCCACTCATGGATGGATTGAGGATTGCCATAGGCATCCCTGAAGTAGGGGAGCATAGCCTCCAGCACCTGGGGGAGAACTGGGGTTGTCGCTACATTGTCCAGGTATGCTCTCCTCATAACCCCTCCTCGGTCATCTCAACCACATTTTAGCCACCAGGCTACCCCTTGGATGCGACTTTTGTCTCAAAGCTGGATACAAACGGACACCTTTATTTTAGGCGAGCCTCGACCGCATCCCAATTGATGTTATTGAAGAAGGCATCGATATAGTCGGCTCGCTTCAGCCCATAGTCGATCATAAAGGCATGCTCGAAAACATCCAGCACCAGAATGGGGGTACAACCTGCAGGGTGGCCGGTCTCGTGCTCGTTTATCCATTGGTTTATCAGCCAGCCGGTCACGTTATCCTGGTAAAGGATGGCCCAACCGATTCCCCGCATGGTGGCGATGCCGCGGAAGTCCTTCTCCCAGTCCTCGTAGCTGCCGAACCCCCCGGGTAGCACCTGGGCCAGCTTGCCCGATTTATCCAGTGACCCCTTGCCGCCGAGGTTTTCGAAGTAATATTCGTGGAGGCGCATGCCGTTGAACTCGAAACCCAACCGACGCTTTAACTCAGCGTATTCCGGGGTTGCCACCTTGCCCTCCTTGAGCATGGCAGCAAGGGAGTCCAACAGTTTGTTGGTGTTGGTTACATAGCCCTGATAGAGAGTGAAGTGATTATT
>JAGMCC010000045.1 GCA_023129355.1 Dehalococcoidia bacterium
ACACAGCCTTGACACTCATTGACCAGTAATGGTAAGCTTACACAACAAGCGCCTTAAAGAGCAAAACAAGAAGGGGGTAAAGTGAAGTACAAGAACTTTCGCACTATCGCCCGTGTCTTTGGGATTTTGGCCTGGCTGGTGGGCATAGTTGTGTTTGTAATGGGCCTAGCCACCGGAATCGCCGGAGGTGGCTTTAGCGTCGTCTTAGGCATTATCATAGGCGTCGTGGGAGGCTTCCTCAGTTTCGTGTCTCTTTACGCTTTCTCACAGTTCATTTATGTCCTTCTTGATATCGAGCGGAATACCCGCCGAACTGTAAGAGCCCTGTTGGAAGAGGTCGAGACGGAAGAGGTGCAGACGGAAGAGGGCGAATAGCCTATTCACCGCAGTTGGAAAGGGCTGGTCACGCCCCGTCAGTAAAAGCCTAACGGAAGCGCCGCCTCAACCATTGCTATCATCGGCTTCAGCATTATCGCCTTCGCCTTCGCCTTAACCTTAGCTTAGGCTTAGCCTTAGCCTTCTCCTTGGCCTGAGCCTTTGCCTGTGCCTTCTCTCTGGCCTTAGCCTTCCTGTCCTCTTCTTTTGCCTTTGCCTTAGCCTTCTCCTCCGCCTTGGCCTTAGCTATCGCCTTCTCCTTCTCCTTCGCCTCCGCCTTGGCCTTAGCTATCGCCTTCTCCTTCTCCTTCGCCTTAGCCCTAGCCTTAGCCTTTGATCTAGCCCTGGCATCTGAGGGCGTGGATAGAGGAGGCTGTCTTTTTACGGGCTGCCTCGCCGGTAGTGTCCGTCTTCTACGTTGAAGCGGCTTGGCTGGGGGGGCAAGGACTGAAGCAGGGTTGGCTGGAAGGGGAGAGACGGGATGGAGAGCGGGTGGGCCACCGGGTCGAAACGTTCGCCAGAACCCCGTCCTGAAACGAGCGTATCCCCCGTGGCTCAGCCTTATTATCCACAGTATCATAGCCAGCCCCATGCCGCCATAAAAGATGATACTTGCAATGCCGAGGATGAGGATTAAAACAACAATTACGAGATACCCAACCCAGTGAACTTTTACAGCAAAGAGGAATGCAACGATTAACATTATAACAGTGGCGGTTATCGTGAGCAGCATGAAGAGGACGAAGGGGATAAGGTTACGCCTATTTGTAACCCACTCGGCTATACCCCAACCGAGGGGAAAGAGTTTCCTCCAGACGAATATAGCGAGGGCTGCTAGCGATAAAGAAAAGAACGCTATAAAGGGCGCCATCAATACTGCAGCTAACAACAAAATTATTATCATCGACACCATCTGGCACGCTCCTCCTTAAGGAATACATGGCTCAATCTGACCCCCCACTTCCCTGATAATAACCGTTGCTTGGTCAAGCACAGCGCCCGTAAACTCGCTATTAAGCTCATCTATCTTTTTCTCTCCAGAAGAAGCAAAGCCTGAAGGTCTTCAATAGCTGACCCTCGGGGTTAGGGATGGCAAAAATACCCGCAGAGCAGATGTAGTACGTGTTGTTACCGATATCTTGATAGATTCCTCCAAGGTTCGCTGATATGCCTTTCGCTTCCGGACGGGCATAAAATAGCAACCTGACACCGCTGCCATACATATCAAGGTTATAAAAATCGTTTATTGTACCGGTCAGGGTCAGGTTGCCCACCACGTGTAGAGTGGGCTCCAGGGCGTGTTCTGCCACCTCCTCGAGTAACCAGCCTTCCAGTGTCATATCACGGATCTCAGTTGGGTTGGTGCACCACCCCCAGCCGCTAAGATTGTAGGCAATCCCCCAGTGCTCCCTCTCACCGAAGGTTATGAAGGAATCGGTCATTGAGAGGTATTGAGCCTTAATCCAGTCGGCGCAACAGGCAACGTTTGAGATGCGCACTTCGTCAACGTTGCCGTCTAGGTCATAAGTGGGAGCACCAGCTATAAAACGACCCATAAAAAACCCTTTCATTGTTTTCATTGATGTTGCCGCTCTTGGCACAGGCACCTCCACTGGCTACTCCATCGACCTAGTTCTAAAGATGTGTCCAGTTCCATGTTCCTGCCACATAGTAAAAGCCGGTGGTATTTATACTATTCACCGCACTCCAACACTGAATCCTTGTACCGCCCTAGGTAACCGAAACATATGTGTTGCTATTTCCACTTTGTCCCAGGGCAAGAGCTTACTTTGTCCAAGGGGCGCCTCCCCACTCTTTACCTTCTATCGCAGCCTGCTGCTTATAGGTATCTATATCAATCCAGCCCTCGAGGGTTAGCCGGCAATAGTCACTGCTTAGGCTCACCTTTGTTTTCCCCGTTTTGGATTAATTAGTATAACATAGGCGTCAAGCCTTGGATGGGGCGGGTTTTCCAATACCCTGGAAGTAAGACCGCCTAAGACAGCTATTGTCAACAACAATACTTGCCAGATACGCCATGCTAAACTCTTTGCCCCGGTGCTCCCTTTCGCGCATTATACCTTAAAGGAAAAGCTCAGACAAGGCACGTAATGACGGTAGGGTGCCACCCAGCTACCTGAACGATATCAGGCTGTATAATCGAAGTGAGACACGTCGCACCAGGAGATGCAACGCTATAGTCATTTAACGAAATGCTACAATCATCACCCCTAGCGTCGTGACTCCCGTCACGCCGCTGAACTTCCATCATCAACTCGCACCACTTATATTGTCCGGACTATTCAACAATATTCCTCGGCCACATCTGACACATTTCACTCTTTGCTTAAAATGTGCTCATAGAAACCGCGTTGCCACAACTTTATGTTCGTTGCCACTGGAGTGGCAACGCTACAAGCGGTATAGCTAATTTTAGGCTTATCACTGAATACCTGAATGTATATCAGTGAGTGGAAAGCACATCGCGTTGAGATTCCAGTCGTTGATAATAGCACCGAGAGAGGAGCAAATTCAGGGTAGATACTCAAATATTTTCACATAGGATATTGGTTCCACTTTCTTTCTTGTTAGGATTTCTGGATCCGATTGGTGGACCAATTGGTAGTGCTCCAGTTCCTCCAGGGGTACCGGGCTGATGAACGGGTCCTCCCCCACTATCCTGTAATTTGGAGCGGTTTGACTTTCCAGATATTCCAGTGCCTCCTCATAGGTGGCGAAGGACTCAGTGCTGGTGATTTCCTTATATTTCCCTATCAAAAACGTTGACTTCTCCTCATATGAAATGACCAGGGTGGAATTATGGGGAACTACCGCCTCCCCCTCAAAATTGTACAGTCTGGAGCACATGGACCGGTAATATTCAGGGTAATATAACATTATACGTTCTAGTTCTCCCTCTGCCGTTCTCTGACGGTATGTCTCAAAGAACAGCCATTGGCTTTCTCCAGCCCAGATTGGTATGGCAGGGAATTTTCCGGTAGCCATCTCATAGTCAATGATCACATACTTGGAATCCAGCTCATCGAGCACCTCATTTGCTGAGGATTCATCCTGAACGGTGAAAAATCGAGCTGTTTCCACGGCACCCGCTTGAAATGGATTCGCGCTAGGTATGCGGTGAGCGATGCGCGTGATCCAGTGACCGTAGTCCCAGAAGTTCATCACTCCGTATGCCGATTCGGGATAATCATACCTCTCTCCGGCTGGGGGTCTGTCATATAATTCATAATAGAAATCGGGATCTCCAAATGGGTCCGGGGTATTATCCGTA
This sequence comes from Dehalococcoidia bacterium, assembly GCA_023129355.1. Lineage (GTDB taxonomy): Bacteria > Chloroflexota > Dehalococcoidia > E44-bin15 > E44-bin15 > E29-bin15. The sequence continues at coordinate 3,668 of JAGMCC010000045.1, forward strand.
TCCCTCATCCAAACTAGCGAGCTATGCCAGGCCTCGTTGGGACCGAAGGTGTCGCTTGCAACATCCACTGCCACCACAATGTTGGGAAGAATTGCTATGAGAAACACCATCATCGCCACCCCGGCCACTCGAGCACGCCTTGCGCCAATTATGCTAGGCCTCCCCGGCTCTTTCCTCTCCCCCTTTTCACCCTCCGGCAGCGCCCTTCTGAAATAGAGCCATTCCGGTATTTTCGAGGACAAGTATCCGGTGATAATGGCAACATTTACTGCCCAAGGATACCTTGCGCTGAGATAGCCTCTGATAGGCCTCCCCGGCTCTTTCTTCTCCGCCTCTTCACGCTCCGGAGGTGCTTCTCTCAAGTAGCTCCATACCAGTATCCTCCAGCACAAATATCCGGCGAGCAGGGCAACATTCACTGCAAAATAGTAGGCAAATCGGTTTTGGCCCAGCATGGCCACTAGCATTAATATACTCCACACAACTAGAAATGTTTTCTCGGCATTCCCATCCTTGACCTGAGCGCGAATTATCAGGCCCAGTGCTATGAGGGCGAGGAAAATGTCTACGGTGAAGAAATACAATATTCGGAAAAAGCCAGTTATGGATAGAGCTGGTTGCACTTCACCAATGGTCACTGCCGCTCCCGAGGGTGTAAATATACTGAATTTTCCCAGCATCGAGCTAAGCAAGGAAGGATCGACAGCATAGAAAATACCCAGGGCGGCTAAAGCGAGACCTGCCAGCACCAGGATATAGTAGGCTCGCCTTAGTTTTCCATAATCCATCAGCCGGGAAATGCCGCTCAGCACCGAGAGGGTCAACATACCGATAGTTAATGACGCGATGATGAGCCCCCCGAGGGTAAGAAAATTTAAGAAGGGGATAACTATGATTAAGGCGATAAGAAACATCGGCACCCCGATGATACAGAGATAGTCGGTTGACTTGCCCCTTAAATGATCGATGATGTATTGAATAACCATATAGACAAATATTATGAATACAAACAGCAGCCCGCCGCTCCAGGAGATGAGATATATTCCCAGGGCTAGCCCGGCTAACAGGGCATAGATCAGGGGCTTCCTGAGATTCCCCCAGTCCCTGCTCCGGATATGGCTGAAGGATGTCTCTTTTTCCTTTGCCCGTTTGATGGCTAATATCAGGAACAAGGCCGCTGTTGCGCTGAACAGGACCTCGGCAATGTGGTGGTCGGTAAATCCCAGTAGGGAACGCAAGAGGAATTGGCCGGGCAGAATGGCAATCAGAGCGGCAGAAAGCAACCCGACATTCCGGTTAAAGAGCTCTCTCCCGATAAAGTATACCGGTATAGTAACCAGTGCCCCTAAAATAGCGGGGAAGTATGCGCCCACTGTTTCTATGGTATGTTGTGTGGGACTCCCCAATCCAATGACCCATATGAAAAACCCCAGGAGAAGATCGAAGAAGGGGGCAAAAGGCGCATCCTGTCCGTAGGGAAATAAGGTGAAGGGGTCGAAAGCGATGAGATGGGGAAAATGTTGCACCAGGTTCTCCACCAATCGCATGTGATACCATGGGTCGTTTCCTCCGAAGTTGACCCAATCCCCCATGAACACGTTTTCATAGGGTAGCCATACCCGCAAGGCCAACGCAATGCCAAAGATTATGAGCAATGCTATGCCGTACTTGGACTTTGTCGAGAGCCTGGCTCTAATCTTTGTATGGAGAGCGCTCATATGGTTGAGATTCTAAACCAAATCCAGGCCGAGGGCAAGCGCATATACTGGATGAGTAGGCTCCAGGGGCGGAACTCTTGACATGGCCACACCAGTACTGTATTATTCAACGTTGTTTAGACCCGCTTTTCCCTTCGGTGTGGCTTACCACTACATAGCAATATAGACCATGTGGCTTTTTGCGAGCGCATCATCTGCCCAGAAGGGGGCGGCCATATTGCCAATAGCCCAGCGAGTTGCTTCTGAGAATTGAAAAGGGGCTTTGCTTACAAGGATATGAAACTTATTAAAACAACAAAGTCTATTTGTCCCGAAGATTTGAGGGTTCTGGATGCGGAATTATGGGAAATCGATGGCCAGGTTATCATAAAAAAGACCTGCCCCGAACACGGAAGCTTTGAGGATGTTTACTGGAGCGATTACCAGGAATACATGAGAGCCAATAGATATAGGGATGATGGGACTGGCTTAGATAGAGCGCGCGAAATAAAGCTCGGCTGCCCCTATGATTGCGGAATATGCCGGAACCACAGGACCCACACCGCCATGGTAATCCTGGATTTAACCAAAAGATGCAACCTACATTGCCCGATATGTTTCGCCCGTGGTGGGGAGGAGGATTATGAACCGACCATAGAGCAAATAAGAGGCATCCTGGAATATACCCAGGAAATCAATTACCCGATGAGGGTTCGAGTAGCAGGGAACAGTGGTGGTGAGCCTACGCTGAGGGATGACCTGCCGGAAATAATAAGAATGGAGAAAGAGCTAGGTTATGAATATATTCTGGTACTGACCAATGGAATAAGAATCGCAGAGGACATCGATTACTTTAAGAAAATTTGCGGCCCCAACGTATTTATATATCTGCAATTTGACGGCGTTACCCCTGAACCGTATATTAAAGCCAGGGGTCGTGACCTGTGGCCGATAAAGCAAAAAGTTATCGAAAACGCGAGAAAGATTGGCACAAACAAAGTTGTCTGTGTCCCCACTTTGGCAAAGGGGATCAATGACCATCAGGTTGGCGATATTATTAGGTACGTTGCAGATAATTCCGACGTGATCAGGTTTATTGTTTTTCAACCGGTTACCTTTGCCGGAAGGATAGACAAAACCAAACTAAAAGAGATGAGAATTACTACCTCGGATGTCATGAGGCTCTGTGAAGAGCAAACAGACGGGCAAATCGCGAAAAGCGATTTCTTCTCACTTCCCATGAACCAGACACTGGCCAGGATCATGACCAAAGGACGCATACGTCACGATCTCCGCGTTCACCCCCACTGTGGAGTAATAACCGTTATCAACAAGAGAAAAGACAAACTATTTCCTGAGACCCGCCTTATCAGAAACGAAGAATTATACGACCACACACGCAGGGTCTTCGATCTTAACCAGTCTACAGTAAAATTGGCGTGGACGGTTGTGACCAGCACTATAAAATATGTCCATCCCAAGCTCTGGCTCAAGGTTGCACCTGTTGTGGTCGCTTTGAGTTGGAGCATGATGCGGCCGTTTACAGAAAATCGGCTTTGGAAAAACTGGTTTGTTGTATCGGTTATGCATTTTATGGATGCTTATAATTTTGATCTGGACAGGGTTCAAAGTTGTGCTCTTCACTATGGTGTTATTGACAAAGAAAAAAAAGGCAGGTTAATCCCCTGGTGCACCATGAACAGCATCCATAGACCTGCTGTAGAAGAGCAATTCGCCACTCAGGCAAAGGAAAAGGAGCCCCTCGGCATCGCCTGATTGTGCAGCATCTCTCAGTACATAAGCCTTTGGCTAAGAAAACATACTTTGCCAGGCTGTTAGCGTGTTAGAAAGTTCCCTCAGTAGCAAACATCTTGTTGCCCCTAATGAAAACCAGAGGGATCTGGCAACCCTTGTTTAGCTTCTATAGAGCATGTCCTATGTCATCCGCAATAGCCATGTGACTGTTCCCCCGATGGATGTTGACTCTCGTATATAAAGGTATTATCTTGCATATATATAGGCTGAGTTATACCACACGGTCAAAGGCTAACGAATTTATGAGTCGATTGTTTAAAGTGATAGGGCTCGTTCCTATAGGCAACGTAGATAAAGATTTCCTGGAGGATCTGAGACCACCTCTGGAAAAAGTTTTTGGTCAGAGGGTGCGGATAGCCGGAAGAACAGCACTGCCCCGCGATAGCTGGAACCGGGACCGTGGCCAGCATCTTGCTTCATTGCTTCTGGCTGAGCTGTCCCCTCTACCCCACTTAGCCGATAGAGTTCTCGGGGTGGTTGATGTCGATATCTTTGCTCCTGGACTTAATTTTGTCTTTGGACAGGCTGACATTACTGGGAGGAGAGCTCTTATCTCCCTGAAGCGCTTAAGGCAAGGGTTCTATGGCCTTCACCGGGATGAAGACCTCTTCCAGCAGCGGGCACTTAAGGAAGCAGTTCACGAGCTAGGACACACCTACGGACTTGGGCACTGCCCCGATCCTAGCTGTGTGATGCATTTTTCTAACAGCCTGCCTGATACTGATTTGAAGGGATGGAACTTTTGCTCCTTCTGCCAGGAGAAGGTCAATCAGAAACTATAGCCGGGTGTGCCGTGATGGTTGAAGACCGCGTTAGAGAAGCTCTGCTTTATGAATCTCTTGGAGACAAGGTGCAGTGCCATACCTGTGAGAGAAGCTGCCTGATCCCTGAAGGAGAGACAGGCTTCTGTGCTACACGCAGGAACATTGGCGGTCGTCTTTACACCCTTGAGTACGGCGATATCTCCTCCATAAGTGCTAACCCTATTGAAAAGAAGCCCTTCTTTCACTTCTATCCGGGAACAAAAGCCTTAACTATCGGCAGTTGGTCGTGTAACTTCAGTTGTCCCTGGTGTCAAAACTATGATATAAGCAAATCACCTCAGAACATAGGCCAGGGCCAGTATATAAGTCCGGCAGCATTTATTGAACTGATGAGGAAATACCACTGCCAGGGTACCAGTGTCTCCTTTAATGAGCCAACCTTGCTCCTTGAGTATTCTCTGGACATCTTTGAACTGGCCAGGGAGGAAGGCTACTACAATACCTATGTTACCAACGGCTACATGACCAGGCAGGCGCTGGAAATGCTGGTTGCTCATGGCCTGGACGCAATGAATATTGATATAAAGGGTGAGGCTAAAGTGGTCAAAAGGTTCTGCGCTGCCGACGTAGATATAGTCTGGAGGAA
>JAGMCC010000046.1 GCA_023129355.1 Dehalococcoidia bacterium
CCACTATGCGATCCCTCCATAGCCAAATATAGCACAAAGCTGGCACATTTTCAACGATGTTGCCTCACCCCCTTCCCTATGCTATACTGAGGCAACAGAATCGCCATAAAGGGGGAGCATGGAAGAGGAAAGGATCGAGGCAGAGGAGGTATCCATTAAATCGTTGCTGGCAGCGGGCGCCCACTTCGGTCACCAGACCAGCCGCTGGAACCCGCGAATGAAGAAGTATATCTTCGCCGTGAGAAATGGCATCCATATCATCGACCTGGAGCAGACCGCTGATATGTTATATAAAGCCTGCGAGTTTGTCCGGAATCTCGTTGCTAAGAGTGATAACATCATCTTTGTCGGCACCAAGAGGCAGGCAAAGGATTCAGTTGAGGAGGAAGCCAAGCGCTGTGGCATGCCCTATGTGAATCAACGCTGGCTGGGGGGAATGCTCACTAACTTCACCACCATCCAGGCAAGAATAGACCATCTGGTGCGCCTGGAGGATCGCAATGCGAGGGGGCAGTTTCATTACCTCCCTAAGAAGGAGGCAATGAAACTGGGGAAGGAGATCGACCGCCTCAACCGACAAATGGGTGGCTTCAAGGAGATGACCGGGTTCCCCGGGGCTGTTTTCATTATCGACCCGGCCAAGGAGAGGATCGCCGTCTCCGAGGCCAGGCGCACTGGGATCCCTATCGTGGCCATCGTGGATACCAACTGCAACCCTGATGAGATAGACTACCCCATCCCTGCCAACGATGACGCAGTAAGAGCGGTTAAGCTAATATGCGGCCGGATAGCGGACGCTGTGCTTGAGGGTAGGGAAGACCGCGAGCTGGCGGAGGAAATGGTCTATGAGGAGGCTGAGGTGCCAGCAATCTTAACCTTCACCCCTGAAGAAGACTCCACCGCTGAAGATGACTCCACCCCTGAAGGCGATTCCACCATTGTGAGCGACTCCCCGACTGAGGTTGAGGAAAGATCATGATTACTATAGAAGTAATAAGGGAGCTGCGCGGGATAACCGGGGCTGGTATCATGGATTGTAAAAGGGCGCTCCAGGAGGCGGAGTGCGATCTCGATAATGCCATAGAGATTCTCAAAAAACGGGGCTTCGCCAAGGCGGAGAAGAAGGCCCATCGGGAGGTGCGCCAGGGGCTGGTTGAGGCCTATATACACACCGGAGGACGTATCGGGGCCCTGGTTGAGGTGAACTGTGAGAGCGATTTTGTGGCACACACCGATGAGTTCAAAAGGCTGGCCCATGACCTAGCGATGCAGGTAGCAGCCACCGACCCCTCCTTTTTGAGCAGCGAGGACATCCCTGAAGGGGTGGACCCCAGCGAGGCCTGTTTTCTCTCACAGCCCTTTATTAAGGACCCTCAAATAACCGTCCAGGCCGTCATTGCGGAAACAATTGCCAGGGTGGGGGAGAACATCAAGGTGCGCAGATTTGCCCGCTTCGAGCTGGGTAAGGAATAAGCGATGAAAGCTGCCAAATACAAGCGCACCATCTTGAAGCTGAGCGGCGAGGCCCTGATGGGAGGAGAGGGATTCGGCATCGATCTAGCTATCCTCTCGAAGTTCGCCCAACAAATAAAGCAGGTAGTGGGCATGGGGGTTGAGCTCGCCATTGTGGTTGGTGGGGGAAACATCTGGCGAGGGGCAATAGCGGAGGCGCAGGGAATGGAGCGCACTAGCGCCGACTACGCCGGGATGCTGGGCACCCTGCTAAATGCCCTGGCACTACAGGACGCCTTGGAGAGAGGTGGGGTGACCACCAGAACCCAAAGCGCCATCAACGTTCAAGCGGTTGCCGAACCCTACATTCGGCGCCGCGCCGTGCGCCACCTGGAGAAGGGGCGAGTGGTCATCTTCGCTTGCGGCACCGGAAATCCCTATATGACCACCGACACCGCAGCAGCGCTCAGGGCCATAGAAATCGGCGCCGAGGTGCTGCTCATGGCAAAGCACGAGGTCGATGGCGTTTATGACGCCGACCCCCTGAAAAACCCCAATGCCAAAAAGTTCGAAAGCATCAGCCATTCCGATGCCTTAAAGCTGCGCCTTAAGGTTATGGACGCAACTGCCCTTTCCCTCTGTATGGAACATAATCTCCCTATAATTGTCTTCAACGTCGGTGACCCCCAGAGCATTGTGCGGGCAGTGGCTGGCGAGGTTATTGGCACCATAGTCACCAGCTAGAGGTGGGCGATGATCGATGAGGTACTCTCAGCGGCAAGCACCAAGATGGAAAAGACCATCGAGGCACTGCGGAAAGAGCTGGCCACCATCCGCACTGGGCGGGCGACCCCGGCGCTGGTCGATAATATTAAGGTGGACTGCTACGGCACGCCCACGCCGCTTAAGCAGATAGCCACCATTTCAGCACCGGAGGCCAGGCTCCTCCTGATTCAGCCCTGGGATAGCAGTACGCTGCCCAGCATCAAGAAGGCTATCCTAAAGTCGGAGCTCGGCCTCAATCCCACAAGCGATAGAAATGTGATCCGCCTGGCAATCCCCCAGCTCTCCGAGGAGCGAAGAAAGGATATGGTTAAAGCAGTTCATAAGAGAGCTGAGGATGGCCGAGTTGCCCTACGAAATATAAGAAGGGACGCCCTGGAGGAGCTCAGAAAACTGGAGCGAGAGAAGAATATCTCCCAGGACGAGCAAAAACGCGCCCAGGAGCGACTTCAGGAGCTTACCGATAGCTTCATCGCCACGGCGGGCAAGGTAGCAGCGGATAAAGAGGCCGAGCTACTGGAGGTTTAGTAGAGGAGCTCGGGAATCTGGTTACGGATATAAACAGTGGCAAAACCCAGGATCAAGCATATCCCCAATCACGTCGCCATCATTATGGACGGGAACGGACGCTGGGCCAAAGAGCGGGGGCTACCCCGGCTCGCAGGTCACCGCGCCGGAACTGATAATATCCGCAGCGCCATCAAATGCCTCGCCGACTACGAAGTGAAATACATCACCCTGTTTGCTTTCTCCACAGAGAACTGGAGCCGCCCACGGAGAGAGGTTCAGGGGCTCATGCGCATCATGGTGGAGGTCATTGACCGGGAGACCGCAAACCTCCACAAGGATGGGGTCAAGCTCCTTCACCTCGGCCACCTCGATGGGCTCTCCGAGAGGCTCCAGCAGAAGGTGCAATACGCCATTGAGCTGACCAAGCACAATACCAGATGCACCCTATGCATCGCCTTCAACTATGGCGGTCGCGCCGAGGTCGTAGATGCGGTGAGGCGCATCCTTCGCGATGGCATCCCAAGCGATAATATAGACGAGGCACTAATTTCTCGCTATCTATATACCACAGACCTGCCCGACCCGGACCTGATCATCCGCACCGGGGGCGAGATGCGCCTCAGCAATTTCCTTATCTGGCAGGCAGCCTATAGCGAGTACTACGCCACACCAACCCTCTGGCCCGACTGCGGCCCGGAGGAGATCGAGCGGGCCCTCATTGCCTACAGTGAGCGGGAGCGGCGTTTTGGGGGACTAAAAAGGGAGGGCTAAGGCTCAGCGGCAGGATGATCAGGCAAAGGGTGCTCAGCGCGCTAGTCCTCTTACCCCTCATCTTTTTGGTCATCTGGTTTGGCGGCCCCGCTTATTCCTTATCGGTCGCCGCTTTCGCAGCTCTGGGGGCGCTGGAATTCTATGGCATGATGGGCCTCTCCAGGAGGCATCCGCTCACCCTTTTCGGGCTCGTCTGGGTGCTTCTCTTCATCCTGGTAGCCCATTTTGAAGAAAGCTATACCGCGCCCCTCTTAACCTCGGCAGTGGCCTTTTCTCTAATCTGGCTCCTTTTCCGTTCCCCGGTGAAGGATGCCGCCACCAATTGGGTTTGGGTCCTCGCCGGGATCATCTATATCGGGTGGCTAATGAGCCATTTCATCCCCCTTCGGGAACTGGAGGGCGGCAGGGAGTGGGTGCTCTTTGTGGTCCTTGCCACCTTTGCCGCGGACACCGCCGCTTTCTTTATCGGCAGGGCCTGGGGCAGGCATTCCCTCGCCGCTAAGATCAGCTCGGGGAAGACCTGGGAAGGGGCCGTGGGGGGCTTTCTAGGGGCAATCGCCGTATCTCTGATCCTGGTGCTATTGCTAGGCCTGTCCATCCCCTATTGGCAAACGGTCATCCTCGGCGCCCTCATCGGCATCGTCGCCCCGCTAGGCGACCTCGCAGAATCAATGCTCAAGCGGAGCACCGGCCTGAAGGACTCGGGAACACTGATCCCCGGTCATGGGGGCCTCCTCGACCGCCTCGATAGCATCCTCTTTACGGTCGTTGTAGTATACTATTATGTGATATGGGTAATAATGTAAAACGGCTCGCCATTCTGGGCGCTACTGGCTCCATAGGGCAGCAGACCCTTGACGTGGTACGCTCCGTCCCTAACCGATTTCAGGTGGTCGGTCTTGGCGCGGGGAGAAACGCCGCGCTTCTGGCAAAGCAGATCGAAGAGTTCCAACCAAAATTTGTTTCTATCGAGTCAGCCAGTTCGCCAGAGAGATTGCGTAGCTTAAAGTGCGAAATGCTGTCCGCGGAGGAGCTTGCGGCTCACCCCGATGTTGACCTGGTGGTAATCGCCATCTCAGGCAAAGCAGGTCTGAACCCCACCATGGCAGCGATCAGGGCTAAAAAAAGCATCGCACTGGCCACTAAGGAGGTCCTGGTAATGGCCGGAGGGATTATTACCGCCGAGGCAAAGAGGCACGGCGCCCAGATCCTGCCCATCGATAGCGAGCCCAGTGCGATATGGCAATGCCTGCGCGGTGAGGAGCAGCGGATCTCCCGGCTCATCCTGACCGCCTCCGGTGGCCCCTTTCGCCACCTCTCTGCGGAAGAGCTAGAAACGGTGTCGCCGCAGCAGGCGCTGGCGCACCCCACCTGGAGGATGGGGACGAAGGTCACCATCGACTCCGCCACCCTGATGAACAAGGGGTTTGAGGCTATTGAGCTAAGCTGGCTCTTCGATGTCCCCCTTGACAATATCGAGATCGTGGTCCACCCCCAGAGCGTTGTGCACTCCATGGTTGAATTTATCGACGGCTCTATCAAGGCGCAGCTAAGCCTCCCGGACATGCGCCTGCCCATTCAATACGCCCTGTTTTATCCGGAGCGACTGCCTAATAAGCTTCCCCACCTCGACTTTTCGAACACAAGCGCCCTTACTTTTGAACCCCCCGACAGGGAAAAATTCCCCTGCCTAAGATTAGCACTGGAAGCAGGTCTAAAAGGAGGCACCTACCCCGCGGTGCTCTCCGCCGCCGATGAGGTGGCGGTGGCGCTCTTCTTGGAGGAGCGCATCGGCTTTATGAACATCCCGAAGCTCGTGGCAGAGAGCCTGGAGGAGCACCAGAGCATCCCCAACCCCTCGCTGGAGGATGTGCTCGCCGCTGACGCCTGGGCCAGAGAGAGCATGCACAGATGAGCATATTTATAAGCATACTCATCTTCTTAGCCATTCTTATGGTGGTCATATTGGTCCACGAACTGGGTCACTTTATTACCGCCAAACGCTCCAAAGTAAAGGTTGAGGAGCTGGGTTTAGGGTTTCCGCCCCGCCTTCTCAGTTTCAAGAGGGGGGAAACGATTTATTCATTGAACCTCATCCCCCTCGGCGGCTTTTGCCGGATGGCGGGTGAGGAGGACCCCGATGTGCCCGGTAGCTTGGCGGGGAAAAGTGTTAAAACGAGGCTTCTCGTCCTCAGTGCCGGGTCGCTCTTTATGCTCCTGTTTCCCCTCCTACTTCTCCCCCTAGCCTACATGATACCGATGGCGCGCCCGGTGGAGGACGGGGGGGTTAGGGTCGAAAGTGTTGCCGAGAGCTCGCCAGCCGAATTAGCCGGCATTGAAACAGGCGACATTATCATGAGCATTGACGGGCAAGAGGTCAAGACCTTCGATGATATCCAAAATGAGATCGACCGAGCCTTAGATACCAAACCCGGCGAGGAGGTTACCCTGCTCCTGTTGCGAGATGACGACCTGCTGGAGAAGACCCTGATCCCGAGAACGAAAGAGGAAACGCCCGAGGGTGAAGGGCCGATTGGCATCGGGATGGGCCCTGTCAGGGAAACCAGCGCTTATCCACCCTGGGAAGCCATCCCCAAGGGGCTTGGCGATTACGGGCGGTTGTGGGTGGCGGCGAAAGATGCCCTCGCCAGCCTCATTGCAGGAGAAGTGCCGCTGAAGGACGCCGTCGCTGGCCCCATTGGCATCGCCCAGATGACCAGCGAGGTCGCCGCGCTGGGAGCTGAGCCCTTGATCCGGCTTGCCGCGCTCATCAGCGTGAGCCTGGCAATAGTCAACCTGCTCCCCATCCCCGGCCTTGATGGGGGGAGGATCGTTTTTGTCGCCATCGAAGGCATCAGGCGGGGGAAAAGAATATCGGCAAAAAAGGAGGGCCTGATCCACCTCATCGGCTTCGCGCTATTACTTATGCTGATCGTGCTGGTAAGCTATAATGACGTGATGCGCCTCATAAAGGGGGAAGGTTTTATCCAATGATGCGGCGCCGCATGTCCCGACCCATTAGCATAGGCGATGTCACCGTGGGAGGCGGGACGCCGGTCGTGGTGCAGTCGATGGCCAAGACCGACACCCGCAACACCCGGGCGACCATAGACCAGATCCGCCGGCTGGAGGAATGCGGCTGCCAGTTGGTGCGCGTAGCTGTCCCCGACGGCGAGGCTGCCGAAGCCATCCCAGCAATAAAGCGAGGGATCGCCATCCCCCTTGTTGCCGACATCCACTTCGACTATCGCCTCGCCCTTCTCGCCCTGGAGGGCGGTGTCGATGGGTTGCGGCTGAACCCGGGGAATATCCAAGACCCTGAGCAGATCAAAGAGGTAGTTCTAGCGGCTAAAGAGCGAAATATCCCCATAAGGATCGGGGTGAACGCCGGAAGTCTGCCCATTTTGCACAAAGCAGCAAAGCATGAGCATACCATCGTAGACCGGATGGTAAGCGCCGCCCTGGAGGAGATTCACTTGCTCGAAAGCCTCGATTTCGAGCTGATCAAGGTATCGCTCAAGGCCTTCGATGTGCCCGATACGGTAGCAGCGAATAGGGCGCTGGCGGAGCGGATGCCCTACCCCATTCACCTGGGCATCACCGAGGCGGGCACTCCGAGAAGGGGAGTTATCAGGAGTGCCGTGGGCATCGGCATCCTGCTTCATCAAGGGATCGGGGACACTATTCGCGTCTCGCTCAGCGGCGACCCCTGCGAGGAGGTCTTCGCCGGCTACGAAATTCTCAAATCGCTCGACCTGAGCCAGCGCGGCCCCACCCTGATAAGCTGCCCCTCCTGCGGGCGTACCGAGGTTGATATAATTGCACTGGCGAACGCCGTAGAGGAGCGCCTGGTGAAGATCGAAAAACCGATAAAGGTGGCGGTGATGGGTTGCGTGGTCAATGGCCCCGGCGAGGCGCGCGAGGCCGATGTGGGCATCGCCTGCGGCAAGGGAAAAGGCGTCATCTTCCGCAAGGGGAAGCAGGTACGCACCGTGGAGGAGATTGATTTCCTGACCGCATTGATGGCAGAGGTGGAGAGGGTATGACCGAGGAAGAAAAGCCCCTGACCAGAGAAGACGTCCTCAAGCTGATTAATGAGCACGGCGGGCCAGAAGGGCTTGATCTTTCTTGGAAAAATTTGTCCGAAATAGATCTTTCTGGAGATTACGAACATATTCACAATTTAAATGGTATTATACTGCGTGGGACTAATTTACAAAGGGCCGACCTCTCATGGACTAGCCTTCGTGATTCAGACTTAATTCACGCAGAATTGCAAGAAGCTGACCTTAGTTTCTCAGATTTACAAGGTACTACACTTTGGTGGGCAAATCTACACAAAACAAATTTAACTTTTTGCAACCTGTCAAAATGCCGGCTTACTTTGTGCGAGATAACAAATGAAACCAAATTGTATGATGCAAAATGGGGGCCAAATTACACCATAGCTGACGAAGAAGATGAAGCCTTTATAACCGCGGCAGAAGATATTTATAGAAGATTAAAACAGTGGTATACAGATGCAGGTATGTATACTGTAGCAGACCGTTTCCACTATCGCGAATGGGTATCAATGCGCAAAGGACTGAGGTGGAAAGAGCATCCCTGGCAAAAACTGTGGAACTGGGTTTTCTACATGTTATGTGGATACGGAGATAAACCAGAGAGAGTAGTTATAGCAGCGACGGTGGTTGTAATGGTTATGGCAGGAATTTTCACCGCCAGCACGCTGACATTTCCAAATGCCCTTTACTTCAGTGCTGTATCTTTCACCGCATTGGGCTATGGCTCCTGGGTTTCTGCTCCAGAAGGATGGTTAAAGGGGTTTGGAGCAGCAGAAGCCTTCATCGGGGTTTTCATGATGGCATTATTCTTGATAACATTCGTTAGAAAGATGACAAGATAATATAATAGGACAAATTATGAGACTGTCAAAGCTGTTCGGAAAGACGCTGCGGCAGACGCCGGCGGAAGCGGAGAACATCAGCCATCGACTGCTGCTTAAGGCGGGGATGATCCACCAGCTGGCAGCAGGGGTCTATAGCTATCTGCCCCTGGCTTTGCGGGC
>JAGMCC010000047.1 GCA_023129355.1 Dehalococcoidia bacterium
TTTTTTCCAGCATATCTATAATCACTTTACACATGTCATATCTGTCACTACCCGACTCCTACCATATTTGTCATTGCCCGACTCGATCGGGCAATCCAGAAACTGGCTCAGCGTGCTTCCTGGATCATCCGGTCAAGCCGGATGATGACCCCTTAGAAGAGTCGAACGAAAAGCTAAGCTGATTCGCTTGGATTATTACCCATCAGGCGGTCCTTTGAATCTGAACTCACGGATTAAGGTACCTCTACCCGCTTTCGAATCGTATTCCTCATTAGTGCCATTAAAAATAAAATGACCAAGAGCCTAGGTACTCGGTTCCAGACCCTTGGTCTTAGAATTCCCGCTTCCCTACGCTCGCATTACCGAGATCAGGTTCGAGGGGTTGTCCGACTCCTCGGACTCTCAGCCACAAAGCTCCCCCGCGGCGCAATATAATAATACAACAAAACGCATAAAATAGCAACAATATGTACTCGTCCAGTACATTAGTGACGCATCACATCCTAGCTCATTAACCCTGTCATTACTTCCCCCGATAAATCGGGGTCGCAATGACGATGAAAGCGTTTCGCTGGGGACAATCTCACCATGGCGATGAAAGAGTACCTTACAATGACAGTAGGGTGTCACCCATCTATTTGAATAAGCTCACAGTATGCTTCAATTGTGGCACAATCAAAAATGGTTGGGAGGTTTATAGCGGTTCCTCCTGACTACGCTCCCGATGCTTAACCGTCGAGGGAGCGTTTTTAATTACTTCCTTAGCTTTGATATACTAAGAAATTTAAATTATTAAAAAATCGGCTGGAAATAACTTCTTCTAGCTCTTCTCGTCAAAGAGCTCTCTTTGTGCAGGTTACCATAATTTACATTTGCCCCTCGGAACTCCAGCAACTCTACCTTTCGACTAAGGTCCTTGACTCTATTAATAGCTGGAACCAGGTCACCATCAGCAGTAACTAGAATAGCATCATCATAAGCGCCGAGAGATGCGAAATATACCATATCTGATGCAATAAGTACGTCCACCATCTTTTCTTCCCAACGACCGTCGTGCTGTTTCATGTAGCCTCTACTAACTTTGACTCCTTGTCTCTCTACCTTTGCCAAGTATCGCCTTTCTCTGCTATACCGATCTTCTCCTAAATGATCCTTATTTGGATTGGGTACATAATAGTGTACTCCGACCAATTCTCTATTTCCCCCTAGCCTTTGAGAAAGGTGTAATACGTCAAAGTCTTCTTCCCAACCGCACTGCTCGAGCCGGCAACGTGTGTTAAGACCATCAATAAAGACTGCCACAAAGACTGCCACTCTCTTCTTCATAAATCTAACCTTTCTAACCTTGACAAATTTCTTAAGACATTATACAATTTATATGTTAAAGAGGAGCCACCTCACCGTCGCTATGATGCCACGGTGAGATAACAGGAGCGAAAGCTCCTGTTTTTTAGAGGGGTAGTTCCTTTTCAGCGCTTTTTTCTTTCTCTTCCTCTATTGCCTTTTGTTCCTCTTCTTGAAGTTGTTTTTTAGCACGTGCTCTAGCTCGCGCTACTTTGCCTAATGCTGTCCAAACTTCGTTGAACTCCGCCTCATCAAGAGCAGCGACATCATCTTCTGTGACACCGAATAGAACTCCACTTGTGCCATGTGAAACAGTAACGGTTCCGACGGTATCCATCGCTTGCCTTCTAGTCTGTACTCTGTGCTTCTCCGTTAAGGTCTTAGGCCTTCTTGGCGGTGGTTCTCTCATTTGCCGCTCCCGTGGTACATCAAATACAGGAATACCCGCCTCTCGGCAAAGTCCTAGAAATAACATGACCATGCGTGCTGTCTGAGAACGTGGCTGGTATCGTCGAAAGGCATCTCTGATTCGCGATTGAGGGTCCTGTCCTGGATCAATGACACTAAACTCGCTGCGATATGCCTCACGAACAACTTGCTCCATAAGTTGTCGATATTGCTCATCTGTAGACCCAGCTATTGCCGTCATCGTATCTGTTGGGCGCCCATCCTCATGGGTGAGATTGAGGAATTCCAGTGCTTGCATGACTCTGTAGAACACCGACTCAGATATGCCCGAGATACGCAGGAAATCATCGTTTATCGTGTCAGGAAGGTTGCGAGTTCTAGCTCTACTGATTGCCGCAATAACATTGGATGTTGATGCGTATGGACGAAAGTCATCCTTTAGCTTTTCCATTTCTACCTCCATGTATATATCTTTAGCATATCACTAGCATAACACATAACATACATTTTGTCAATACCCTAAGACCCAAAATCATCTGGATATGTTATTTTACAATCTAATAAATCCGTGATAATCTGGAATTGAAGGCAAAAACTTAAGGAGGTATCCTATGAAAATCTATGTCGAAGCTAAGCTTCGCAAAGGCAGAAGTGGCATAGAAGCCCGGACTCCTGATTTACGCTTAACAAGTCATGGCTTGGATGCTGATACAGCTATACAATCACTGCAACGCGGTATTTTGGCTTGGTGCAAGGGCCTGGAGACTCTTGGAGAACTTGAAAACGCACTTAAACGTAATCGATTAAACTGGGAACCCGATGGCGAAGGAATAATGGTAGAGATGAATAGCACGTGGCAAACTTAGGATATGAATTATGAATAAGGCTCAAATTGACTTAGCTAGCTAGCTGTGCTATCATCCTTTAATTACATAATAATGGCGGGACGAGCTTGAGAACAAAGGTTCTTATATCCCTCCTGATCGGTGCTGCTGCTGGGATGCTCGCTGGGCTTACCGGTGTGGGTGGCGGGGTGTTCCTGGTTCCTTTGATGGTCGGGCTCTTGGCCATGGTGCAGCATCAGGCCCATGGCACCTCCTTCTTAGTGATCCTCCCCATCGCCCTTGTTGGCGCGATTACCTACGGTATCCTGGGACACATAGATGATTGGCCTCTCATTGTAGGGCTGGCATCAGGGGGTGCGGTGGGGGTGCTCTTGGGGGCCAGATTGATGATGTTGCTGCCCGAAAGGCACCTCAAGTGGCTCTTCGGCGCATTTCTGGTGTTCGTGGGCTTCGCCATGATCATCACCTATACGTCTGCGCCGACGGCTGATGCTTCGTCGATAGTGCTGAGCTGGGGATTTATTCTCAGCGCTATCGGGATCGGGTTTGTGGCGGGGATCCTTGCCGGGATGATGGGCGTGGGTGGTGGCGTGGTCATGGTTCCGGGCATGGTTCTGTTGCTGGGGGTGGGCCAGCACATGGCGCAGGGGGTATCCCTGGCCGCGATTGCGGTGATGGCATTATTGGGTGCGCTGGCCCATTACCGTCAGGGGAATGTTAAACCCAGGATGGCACTACTGATCATCCCCGCCGCAGCCATCTCTTGCCTTCTGGGTAGCGTGGTGGCGAACCAGCTGGATGCATCGGTTTTACGCCAGCTGGTTGGTGGCGTCATCATTATTGTGGGCTTTTTCATGGCGATTAAGGATTGGCGCACTCAGAAGGATATTCCCCTGGAGAGTTGGCTCGCCAACCGGGGCAGGGTGGTTGAGGGAAATGTTCTTGTAGTTGATGACGACCCGGGGATACGTGAAATGCTTGGCGAGGTTATTTCGCGGAAGGGGTATAAAGTTGTCACTGTGGAGAGTGGTGAGCTGGCTCTTGAGGAGATGGAAAAGCAGCACTTCGGCCTGGTTTTCCTGGACCTGGTATTACCGGGCATGAGCGGCGCTGAGGCCTTTTCCGCGATAAAGCAAAAGGATAAAAAAGCGGTGGTGGTCATCGTCACCGGTTATGATGAGGATCCCTTAGCTGTGGAAGCGATGTCGCATGGACCTTTGTTTCTTATTCGCAAGCCCTTCCGGATAAGTGCTGTCGCTGAGGTTCTTGATGCCGTGGGGTTAAGGTGATAGGCTGAGGCGTGGTGGCGCATGGACGGGATGCGTCGGTTTTGCGCAATCTCGTTGGCGGCTTGACAGTGGTTGTGGGGGTTTTAACGGTGGTTAAAGATTGGCGTTCCGGGGGTTAGCATCGTGAGTGCACTGAGCGAGCTATACACGGAGATAGACCGTTGTGAGGACTGTGAGCTCTCCAGGCATCGCAGCCGGGTGGTGCCCGGCGAGGGCTCTGAGGATGCCGACCTCCTCTTCATCGGCGAGGCCCCGGGTTGGTATGAGGACCAGCAGGGGCGTCCCTTCGTGGGGCCGGCGGGGCATTTCCTCGATGAGCTGCTTCTCTCCATTGGGCTGAGCCGCGAGGATGTTTACATCGCAAATGTGGTTAAGTGCCGCCCGCCCTCAAATCGTGACCCTCTGCCCTCCGAGATGAGGGCTTGCCGAAAGTGGCTCGATCGCCAGATAGAGTTGATCAGGCCCAAGGTGATCGTTACCCTGGGCCGCTACTCGCTGGCTCAATTCCTCCCCGGCGATGCCATAGGGAAGGTCCACGGCAAAGCGCGAACCAAGGAGGGGATAATCTACTTTGCCATGTATCACCCTGCCGCGGCGCTTCACCAGCAGAGCTTGCGCCAGGTCATCGCGGAGGATATGCTTAAGATCCCGCCCCTCCTGGCTCAGGCAGCGGAGGTAGTGGCAGAGGAGCCTAAACCGGAGCAGTTATCCATGTTCTAGAAAGGGACGATGGCAAAGTTTTTCGAACTTTTTACATCTGGAGGGCGTAGTAGAGAATTGTCGCATCTATATCATAGGTAAATAGTATGGTGAAGGCTAAAAAAGGAAAGAGGACAGCGGTGGGGAGCCCTTCCCGCATCAGGCGCCATTTATTCTCGCGCCCGGTGATGTTGCTACTGCTTCTGATCATCGCGCTAGCGCTGCTTTTTGCCTTCCAATCTCAAGTGATCTCGGGGCTTAGCACCGCCTGGGAGGCCCTCGTTGAGGCGTTTGGGTGGGGGCTTATCCTGGTTGCCGTGGTGATGGCCTTTTTGGGCTGGATGATATGGCGGCGGCACGTCCCCGTTTTCCTGCGGAAGTGGTACCGATGGCTTGGCGCTCTGGCCTTGATTGCGTCGATGTGTGGATTGCTGGCCTTCTTCAAGGCCTCCACTGGAGTGATGAGCGAGGCTACTTTAGGGGGAAGGCTGGGCCTGGAAGTCATCGGCGCGCCAGATACCCTCGGTGCGCTGAGGCTTGCTGGCGTCGTTTTTGTGTGCGTCATTCTGTTGGCGCCGCGGGGGAGTTGGCGCCTCCTGTCGGGCATTGCCTCTGCTTTGGCCGATTCCTATCGTCGCTATCCGCTCCATAAGTACCCGGGGCACGCCATACGCTGGCCTGGGGGTTTTTACCAACGTCATCCCCTGCACCGCACCCTGATCTCCCGGTTGCAGCGCCCCGCTAGGCCTGCCGCCGCTCCTGCGGCGAGGGTAAGGTATGAACCCCCCAGGGTGGTTGAGCCCGAGGCGACGTCCGGGGTGGTTGGTGAACCAGTGGAGGCCAAGATAGCCGAAGCCCTTCCTGCTGTAGTTGAGGAAAGGGGCGAAAAGGTTGAAAAATTTGCGGAAGCGGGTGGGAGGTGGCAGTTGCCCTCCCTCAGCCTCCTGGATCGAACTCCAGAGATAGAGCCTGTTGTAGTGGACACGGAGCGAGGGTCGCGGATCATTGAGGAGGCCCTGGCGAGCTATGGTGTTGAGGCCAGGGTGGTCCAGGTGAATGTCGGCCCCGCCGTTACCCAGTATGGCGTTGAGCCTGGCTGGGATCGCAAATTCAAGGAGATAAAGGAAAAGGATAAGGATGGCAATATCAGTGTTCGTCTTGAAGAGGTCTCCAAGACCAGGGTCAAGGTGGAGCGCATCGCCTCCCTGGCCAATGATCTGGCATTAGCCCTCGCCGCCCCGTCGATAAAGATCGAGGCCCCAGTGCCGGGGAAGGCGATGGTGGGGATCGAGGTGCCCAATTCAATAGCTGGTGTGGTCGGCCTCAGAGGCATTATCGAGAGCGTCCCCTTCCACAAGCTCAGGCTCAAGGCCAGGCTTCCCCTGGCCCTGGGCAAGGGGGTCTCAGGGGAGAGCATAGTCGCCGATCTGGCCAAGATGCCCCACCTCTTGATCGCCGGTGCCACCGGAAGCGGCAAGAGCGTGTGCATAAAATCGGCGATTATCACCTTTCTGCTTCATGCCAGCCCGGATGATGTACGCCTCATCCTCATCGATCCCAAGAGGGTGGAGCTGGTGTCCTTTAGCAATATACCCCATCTGGTTACGCCGGTGATCGTGGACCGGGAGAAAGCGGTGGCGACATTGAAGTGGCTCAACCGTGAAATGGACCATCGCTACGATAGGCTGGCTGCGGTGGGTGCAAGGGACATCGAATCCTACAATAAGAATCCCCGGGTCGAGCAGCCGCTCCCTTACCTTTTGCTCGTCATTGATGAGCTTGCTGACCTGATGGCTACCGCCCCCGATGAGGTGGAGCGCCTACTGTGCCGCTTAGCCCAACTGGCGCGTGCCACCGGCATTCATCTCATCGTCGCCACCCAGCGCCCCTCGGTGGATGTGGTTACCGGCCTGATCAAGGCCAACTTCCCAGCGCGCATCAGCTTTGCGGTGGTCTCCCAGGTGGACTCACGCACCATCCTTGACGTGGGCGGAGCCGAGAAGCTCTTGGGTCGGGGTGACATGCTCTTTCTGCCCCCCGATGCTCCCAGACCGAAGCGCCTCCAGGGAAGCTTTGTTTCCGAGGCCGAGATGGAGAGGTTGGTAAGCTTCTGGATCAGCCAGCAACCTCAGGAGGTCTATGTCTCGCAACTGGCTCAGGAACTGGATCAAGCATCCCCCGGTATCTCCCGTGAGGACGCTCTTCTGGAGAAGGCAAAGCGCCTCGCCCTGGAGCATCGCAGCATTTCCACCTCTTTCTTGCAGCGGCGATTGGGCATCGGCTATCCCCGGGCGGCGCGGCTCATGGACCTATTGGAGGAGCAGGGTGTGGTCGCCCCCGGGGAGCCAGGGAAGTCTCGGCAGGTAATTGGGGGGGATGACGAAAGGGAGGTTGATGTAAAATGATGAAGGGATTTTTTGAACGGATTACCAGCCGGCGTAGGGAAGTAGAGGAGAGGGGGATTTTTGATGAAATGGAGAATTGCCTCTATTGCGGCAAGGATCTTTCCTCAGCGGAGCTCTTTGAGCGCTATCGCATCTGTCCCCACTGCCGATTTCATTATCTTCTCCCCGCCTACGAGCGGATAGAGCTTCTGGCAGATAGCGGCAGCTTCATAGAGATAAACCGCTCCCTGGCATCTCTTGACCCCCTTTCCTTCTCCGGGGGGGCCTCCTACAAGAAGAGAGTCTTCGATGCTCAGAAGAGGACCGGGCTCTCCGAGGCGGTGGTTACCGGCGTTTGCCAGATCGAGGGCACCCTTACCGTCATTGTGGTGCTGGACTTCGGCTTTTTAGGTGGGGGAATGGGTTGCGTTGTCGGCGAGAAGGTGACTCTAGCATTTGAGCATGCACTCAAGAAGAGGCTCCCGCTGGTGGCGGTGGTCTCCAGTAGCGGGGCCCGGGTGCAGGAAGGGGTGCTCTCCCTGATGCAGATGGCAAAGACAGCGGCGGCAGCCAAGCAGCTTTATGATGCCGGGCTTCCCTTCATCTCGGTGCTGACCAACCCCACTACGGGGGAGGTCTATTCCAGCTTCGCCAACCTTGCCGACATTATCATGGCTGAGCCCAATGCCCTCATCGGCTTCGCCCCTTTGAGGTTGGTGCTGGAGACCGAGGGCAGGGCGCTTCCCCCGGATGCCCACACCGCTGAGTCCCATCTGAAGCATGGGATGATCGACACTATTGTGGAGCGCACCAGGCTACGTGAGCTCCTGGCCATTCTTCTCGATCTGCTCTCTTCCCAGTATCGCCTAACCCTGAGGAGGAGATTCGGACCCTATCCGCCGATAGTGCCTCAGCGGGAGTCGGCGTGGCAGAGCGTTCAGTTAGCTCGCCACGAGGAGCGGCCCACCTCCCTGGACTATATTGGCAGGATTACCTCAAGCTTTATTGAGCTTCACGGCGACCGCTGCTACGGTGACGATGCCTCCGTGGTATGTGGCTTGGCGGATATCGGTGGGGAGGCGGTGGTGATCATTGGTCAAGAGCGGGGCCATGGTGAGGAGGGGAAGTTGCGGCGGCCCTACCCCGAGGGCTTCCGCAAGGCGCAGCGGGCGATGAACCTGGCAGCAAAGTTTATGCTCCCGATCATTACCCTTATTGATACCCCGGGGGCTTATCCCGGGCTGGAGGCTGAGGAAAGGGGGATGGGGAGCGCCATCGCCCAATGCCTGGCACAGATGTCTGACCTGCCCACCCCGATTATAGCTGTTATCATTGGTGAAGGGGGCAGCGAGGGGGCGCTGGCTTTCGGGGTTGCCGACCGCATCCTCATGCTGGAGAATGCCATTTTCTCGGTAATCCCACCGGAGAGGGCTGCCGTCTTGCTCTATCGAGACGCGAGTAGGGCGGAGGAGGTGGCCCCTGCCTTGAGGCTCACCGCTGAGGACTGCAAGGAGCTCGGCGTGGTGGATGTGCTGGTGCCTGAGCCCAAGGG
>JAGMCC010000048.1 GCA_023129355.1 Dehalococcoidia bacterium
AAGACGGCAGCCGCTACTTCGGACCCTTCGCCAGCGCTAGCTCAGTCAGAAAGACCCTTGACCTGTTAAACAAGCTCTTCCCCTTCCGCTCCTGCAAAAGGGCGATCAACGGGACCGACCGCAGAGCCTGTTTGGAGTATGACATTCACCGCTGCGCCGGCCCCTGCATTGGCGCTATCTCGAAGGATGAATACCGTGAGATTATTAATCAGGTGGTCATGTTTTTGGAGGGAAGGCAGGAGAGCGTGGTGAAGGAGCTGGAGCGAAAGATGGCGGGGGCATCGGAGCGGCTGGAGTTCGAGCGTGCTGCAGTACTGCGCGACCAGATCCGTGCTTTGGAAATGGTCACCGAGCGTCAGAAGATTTCTTTGACTGAGAGAGGCGATCAGGATGTCATCGCCCTGGCCCGGAGTAAGGATCAGGCCAATGTGGAGGTCTTCTTCATACGGAGCGGCCGGCTCATCGAGCGGGACCACTTCATGGTGCAGGGGGCTCAGGATGAGGAGCCGGGGCAGATCATGACAGGCTTCCTGAACCAGTTTTATGACTCTGCGACCTATATCCCGCATGTCATCCTGCTTCAGCACCTCCCTGATGACATTCTCGTACTGGAGAGGTGGCTGGAGAGCAAGCGGGGGGCACGAGTCAATTTACTGGTGCCGCAGCGTGGAGAGAAGCGGAGGCTGGTGGAAATGGTGGCGGAGAACGCCCGCCAGGGTCTGGAGCAGCTCAGGGTGAAGCGGCTCGCCGACCCGGAGACTACCGCTGCTGCCCTCGGGGAGCTGAGAGACGCCCTTCAACTGCCTCACGCTCCGCAGCGAGTGGAGTGCTACGACATTTCGGACATTCGGGGCACATCGGCGGTGGGCAGTATGGTCGTTTTCCAGCAGGGGCATCCCATGACAGCGTACTACCGCCGCTTTCGTATTAAGACGGTGGCAGGCGCCGACGACTACGCCATGATCCAGGAGGTCTTGAGGCGGCGCTTCAAGAGGGCTGAAGGGTTTAAGCGCCTCGATAAATCGGGGTGGACCATAGTCCCTGACCTGGTGCTTATCGATGGCGGTAAGGGGCACCTTGGTGCTGCCCGCGATGCGATGAGGGAGACCGGGGTAGACTTCATCCCCGTTGCCAGTATCGCCAAGGAGAACGAGGAGCTATTCCGCCCTGACATCGCTGCGCCTATAATCCTCGCCCGCACCTCGCCGGCTTTATACCTGGTGCAGCGAATTCGTGATGAGGCGCACCGCTTTGCGTTGGGCTATCACCGCAGGGTGCGGAGGAGAGAGGCGACGGCCTCAGTGCTGGACAATATCCCTGGAGTCGGGCCGAAGCGAAAGCGGGCGCTGTTGCGGAAATTTGGCTCGGTTAAGGCGATTAGAGAAGCCGACATCGACGATATTGCTGCTGTGATGGGCATGACACGCTCCCTGGCGCAGAGGGTGAAGGAGTTTTTGTAGAGAATTCACTCCACTGGCCATCTTAGAGCCTTCAAATGCTAATCTATGAAACTACTGCTATACTCCTTAACGTAACGGTATAAACAAGGTCTACCTGCGATTCCTCAATGCTACTTTACACGATAATAACCACAATTTGTTAAAACGGTAAGTTATCTTATAATTACCATAAGGTAACTTTGACTTCTAAATACCTCAACTGCAAATGGGAAAATGGTCAGACAAAAGAGTCGGGAGGAGGTATTCAGGGGATTTTACACTGCTTACAGTGGCTTTTAGAGACACGGCAATACCGAGACTTAGCTATGAGATGCGACAACTATTACAAAATAGTATGTAATCTCAGAGCTACTATCTCTTGACAATTCTTCCACCCTGTGGTATAATTAGATCATGAATTCTAGTGGAGGTGTTGATAATGTCAGAGCAGTTAGAAAAGCTCCTTATTAGTAGTAAAGAGTTGGATCAGGAATTGCTAGCTACTGTGTTGGTAGACCTAGTTAAGATAGACAAGGATTCAGGGGAAATAAGGCTTACCACGAAAGCTCTTAATCTACCGAAAAGGTTACAAATCCTAGTCTATATAACGGGCAGGAAAGCCGCAAAGGCACTTGATGTTATACGCGAGGAGCGAATTTCACCAAAAGAATTAGCCTCAAAATTGGGGATGGGTGGTGGCTCTCTGCGCGGTCAACTGTACAATCTGTGCAAGGAGCGTTTGCTTGAAGGGGTGGACGGCAAGTACCTAGTTCCGAACTACGCCATTGAATTTGTGAAGGCGTTGCTAGATGAAGCAAGCAGAAATGAGAGATAAAATGGAGAAACGGGAAATGTTAGAGGCAGTGGAAGAGATAGCAAACCTAGTTGAAGAACTCCCAGAGCAGCACAACCAGTATAAGATGGAGGCATTCAAGATTTTACTGCAGCGCAAACTGGGAATGACACCTGCTGTCACGGCAGTTATTGAGCACCCAGAAGTTACAGAAGCTGCTGAAGAAGAGCTTACCTTTGGCGAGTATTACGCCCAACTGGTTCCCGAGCCAAAGAGCAACCCTAAGCGATTTGCTTCGGTTGCAGACTACTATGAGCGCTGTAGGAGGGAAAAGAGCATTACCCGAGATGAGATAATAGATGCAATGACTGATGCTGGTTTGGATAAGCCGCGGAATTATTATCGCGACATGATCAAGGCGACGACTGGCAGGAAACCATTACCATTATTAAGGGAAGCTGAAACCAAAAACGGGCTACCAGCTTGGCAGTTGACCAAGAACGGACGGGAATTCATGAAGGGGATATACAAGGAGCAAGTGTAGCGTATGCTAGCTAACATGATGGAGCAGCTTGCCACTGCGCTAGATCCTCCGCTGGTTGACGCGCTGCTAAAGGCGCATAACGAGCTTAAGAGGCAATATTACCTTGGCAAGCATAAGCCCAGTGAGTTGGAGGGTGGGCATTTCGCTGAAGTAGTCATAAGAATCCTCCAGCATATCGTAGAGGGGAAATATACGCCTCTGGACACTTCCCTCGCAAGATTTGATATAAAGGAAGTGGAGAAATACTCACAGTTGCCTCGTGCAGACTTTCCCGATTCTATCCGAATACATATACCGAGAGCCATTTTAGCTATCTACGGGATACGAAATCGCAGGGGTGTTGGGCATGTCGGAGGCGACATAAACCCTAATTTGTCAGACTCGACCTTCATAATGACCACTTGCGATTGGATTCTCACTGAGCTTATCAGTCTTTACTATACGTCATCGCGAGCAGAGGCACAGAGTCTAGTAGACTCCTTAATAGAGAGAAAGATACCGCTGGTACAAGATTTTGATGGTTATCCGAAGGTGTTAAATCCAAAGCTTAGCGTCGCAAACAAAATACTGGTGTTGCTGTATTGCAGGGGTACAGATGGGGCGTCAATCTCTGAATTGCGGCACTGGATCAAGACAAAATCGTCCAGTCACATCACCACCGCTCTTGCACAGCTCCAGCATGAAAAGTGCTATGTTCATCGTGACAATTCATGTTGCTTCATCACACGAACAGGCATAATCTTTGTAGAAAAAAACATCCCTCTATATCTGGTGCCATAATCAAGTATTTGTCTCATTGTAGGTGCGTTCTTTATCAGAGAATGTCCTCGGCATTGTTGTCAAAGTAGATGTAGACTGTATCTAAATCCTTCGCCAGCCTCTATTATAGGCAATCCCTAATATCGCAATCAATTCCTTAGCTCGGCTTCTTCATCACCCACTCTTCAAAGCTGCGGGTATAGCTTGTATATTTTATCTTCCACTCGTCATTTTCTTTAACGTATTCCTCGTTATAGTGGGCCCAGCCGGTCATCGTTGAGTTGGGCTGCATCACTACATAGTCATGTAGTTTCCATATACCCCTGGCTTTTGTATCACTGACAATTTCAATTTCGGGAGTATGGCACTCGTGAGAGGTGATAAAAATGTCTTGCCCCAGGCTACCTTTCAAGAACTCGAGTATTGCCTTTCGACCCTTGAAGTGCATGTTTTCCCCATAATCAGCTACCACATCTTCGACAAAGCACTCTTCCATTTCGTTCCAGAGCTTCAAGTCAAGACAGCGGAGGTACTTACCTTTGAGGTTCTTGATAGCCTCAATATCCTCCAAAACTCTGATTCTTTTTTCCAGTTCCGTTAGATCAGCCATGACAACAAACCTCCTTTAAAATTTACTTAGCTGACCCGGGAGCTCCGCATCCGTTCGGCATCCCGGATGATGGTATCGATTAGCTCCTTAACGCTCATCACCCTGTCGATGACACCCACCGCCAGCGAGCCACCCGCTATCTGTAGGATCAAATCAAGATCAAACTCTCTCTCCCAATCTATTTCACCGACCTCGGACTGCTTGAACATTACCTGTTCCAGTTGTTGAAGCCACTGGTCCATGGGCATATTGCCCCTTTCCCCCATTATCTTTTCGTAATCCTCGGGTGTCGGCGGGGTCAGGGCGCGCTCGCGGTACTCCTTATCCCAGGGCTGTGCCGCCACTAGCTGCTGCTTGAAGCGCTCTGATACGGGGCACTCCTCGGTAGCCAGGAAGCGGGTGCCCATGTAGATACCCTCTGCCCCCATGGCCAGGGCGGCAAGAAAGCCGCGGGCGTCGCCAATGCCGCCGGCAGCGATCAGTGGCACCTTCATCTGCCTGGCAGCGGTAGTTATGCTGATTAAGGTGGGGAGCTGGAAGATGCTCTTGAAGGCGGTACCCTCCAGGCCCACGATGACAACGGCATCGGCCCCCTGGCGCTCGGCGGCCAGGGCGTGCTGAACCGTGGCAACCTTATGCACCCATTTGAGTCCGGCATCGTGTATAC
Source organism: Dehalococcoidia bacterium (assembly GCA_023129355.1). Classification (GTDB taxonomy): domain Bacteria; phylum Chloroflexota; class Dehalococcoidia; order E44-bin15; family E44-bin15; genus E29-bin15. The sequence goes on from JAGMCC010000048.1 coordinate 4,813, forward strand.
ACTTGCCGTGGTTATCGGCGCGGTATGCAGATGTGAAGATCACTGGCACCCTCTCCTCGATTGACACATCACGCATCTCGTCGATGTGGGGGCAAAGCCCCACCGAGAGGTTGACCCCGAAGGGCTTATCAGTAATGGAGCGCGCCTTCTTGATGTCCTCCCTCAGCCTTTCTGGAGTGCGCCAGGCACTGGCGGTGATGATGCCAAATCCCCCTGCTTGGGAAACGGGGGCAGCCAGGGCTGAGGTGCCAAACCCACCGAAGGCCCCCTGGATTATGGGGTATTTGCTGCCCAGCAGTTCGGTAACTCTGGTTTTCCAGTTCATATGTCTCCTCCGCAGGCATTATCTCAGGCAATACATTGGCCGTCAACGGCTAGTACTCGCCTAATACATTAGCGGCATATAACCGCTAATCCTTTTCCCCTGTCATTGCGACCCTGATATATCGGGGGAAGAAATCTCAGAGGTAGTTGATGTATAGGTATGCGACGGTGAGATTACTTCGCGGAGTTTACCCTGAGCAAGATTCTTCGATCGCTTTGCTCCCTCAGAATGACAGAAAGCGAAGGGCTCGCAAAGACTAGTGATAAAGAGACTCATAATGACGGTAGGCCGTCACCCCTTTATCCGAACGGGATCGAGGCTACTTCTGCGGACTCGAAAAAATAATGACCTTGAGACTCAGAACCTGAACCTGAAAGCTGGAGAGAAATCTTCATCACTCGGACAGGCATAATCTTGGCGGAGAAGAATGCTCCTCTATCCTTTGCCTGTTAATTTGAGGCACTACAGGCTTTGGAGGCGCTCTGCCATTGTCTGCGCATTCTTTATGGCAAAGCCCTCGGCATCGTTGTTGAAGTAGATGTAGACTGTATCCAAATCCTTCGCCAGCCCCGAAATCCTCCTCGCCCAATCCTCCAGCTCCTCATTGGAGTAGCAGCTGAAGTAGAGCCCGCTTGAGCCATGAAAGCGGATGTAGGCGAAATCCGCCGTTGATAAAAGCGGGCAGGGAAGACCGGGCATATCAAAGACGCAAAAGCCTATTTCATGGCGCCGCAGTATGTCAAACACCCCTTCATCGAGCCAGGACTGGTGGCGAAACTCGATGACATGGCGAAGCCCCTTCGGCAATAGCCGGAGGAAGCTTTCCAGCCGCTCATCGTTGCGGTGCATGTTCGGCGGGAGCTGATAGAGAAGCGGGCCCAGCTTTTCATTAAGATGTCGCGCCCGCTGAAGAAAGGTCTCGGCCGGCTCCGCGACATCTTTCAGCCTCTTGATATGAGTGATGAAACGGCTTACCTTGACAGCGTAGCGGAAGCCCTCCGGCGAGGTAGCGCGCCAGTTCGAAAAGGCCTGCTCTGAGGGCAGGCGGTAGAAGCTGTTGTTGAGCTCCACAGTGGAGAAATGCCCGGTGTAAAACTCCAGCCACTTCGACTGGGGTAGCTTAGGCGGATAGAAAACATCCCGCCAATGGGAGTAGACCCAGCCGCTTGTCCCGATGTAATACTTTGCTCCCATCCCCCACCCCCGGCACCGTGTCCTGACTCAGGCTGCCTTCAGCCCGCACGCGCCAAGGTTATAGATCTCCTCTACCTTCACCTTCACCGCTGCCTTGGGTGGAGTCGAAGATTTAAGCATCTCCGCCAGCTTCTTGGCACCCTCGTATAGTTCTCCCTCGGTTATAAACTCCGCCGTGCCCACAAAGCGGTAGCCTTGCAGCGTGCTTCTGTCGGCCACAGCGATAGCCACCTTGGCATTCCTCTGCAGGTTTTCCCAGGTGCGTCCGCCTATCAATTTGTAGAAAACGATGTGCTCATCGTCCAGCACATGGGTGCTGCCCTTGGTGCCAATGTTGGGCACCCCATCGGGGCTGGCGGTGGCGACAAACGCCTACTGGCTGCCCACCATAGACTTCATCTCATCGGTCAACTTCGCCATTTCCCCCCTCCTTTCCTTGGCTCTCATCAATCAGCCTGATTATATCCACTCTGCGGCTTGCTATCAACCTTGATGTCATGTTGCGTTTGTGGTAGATTTCGGGGTGAGGGGAGTAAAGCTCAGGTCGATGCTGGGTCTGGAAATGGACCGCGAGAAGCTAATCGAACACCTGCGTCACGAGATCGATGATAAGCGGGTGCTCGACGCGATGGCGCGGGTGCGGCGGGAGCTTTTCGTGCCCAGCTTAAGTCGCCGCTTCGCCTATGAGGATCGACCCTTGCCTATCGGGGAGGATCAGACCATCTCCCAGCCATTCATTGTAGCACTGATGACCCAGGCGCTGGTTCTTACCGGGACGGAGAAGGTTCTGGAGCTGGGTACGGGGAGCGGGTATCAGGCGGCGATCCTTGCCGAGCTGGCGCGCCAGGTAATTACTGTGGAACGACTGCAAAAGCTTACCCAGACAGCGAGGCGCACCCTGAAGAGGTTGGGCTATACTAATATAGAGGTTCATCTTGCTACAAGAACACTGGGCTGGCCCGCTGAGGCACCCTATGACGCAATTATGGTGACCGCCGCTGCCCCCAGGATTCCCCGGGAGCTTCTGGAGCAGCTTATTATAGGCGGTCGGTTGGTGATCCCGGTGGGCTCCCGCTGGGAGCAGGACCTCTTGCAGGTGATCAGGAGGCAGGATCGGATAACGGTCAAGAACTTAACCCATTGCCGCTTCGTCCCCCTCATCGGGGAGGAGGCCTGGAGCGAGGAGTAGTAATCTGTCCACGCCGCCTAATCGGCTTTCTTCGCCTTGAGCCGATCGATAAGCTGGGAGGCTTCCTGCTTGGTAAGCTCAGCGGGGAGTCGGCCGTAGGCTTTCTTGGCGTGCTGGTTCAGTCGCTCCTGGCTGAGGTCATGCTCCTCCTGGGCGATAGTATAAATCGCCTTAACCTGCGCCGCTGTCGCCATGGAACGCTTCTCCTGGGCGTCCACAGGCTTATCACGTTTTTCCAAAAAGTCGAAGTCGCTGCAGAACTGCGTGCCATAGCCCAATGCGGCGCAAGCTCGCCCCAGCGCCTTTGTCTCCGCCTTCTCAATGTAGTCGCCAAAGTCACTCACCGTTTCGCTGCCCCAACCGGTGGCTTCCCCGCCCTGGGGGAGGGTGATCCGCGCCTTAAAAAGGGCCATGCCCCATTCGTGCCTCTCAAGCTCAGTGACAATCACCGCATCGGGATGCTCGGTTCGCAGCCACAGGAGCCGCCACTTTACCTCAAGGTAATCCTTCCCATTTAGCTTCGTAAGATACCTGCTCGCCCGAAAAGCTTTTTCGTCTTTTACGCTCATTTCGCCGCTCCTAGTGGAACATTTGTTCTATTATAAATGCCTTTATTGCAATTGTCAATAGTTTTCCTGAAGCCTTACCGACAGCGATAGCAAGGAGTGCCACCGAGAAAAGCAGGAGTGGAGGGCGATGTGTGCCTTATCATGTGGGCGAGTACAAATCCTTGCCACAGTTTATAAAGATTGCTATACTAGCCGCGGAATGGACTACGAAACGATTATCGGGCTTGAGGTCCACGCTCAGCTCTTGACGAAGAGCAAGATGTTCTGCCGCTGTGGCGCGGACTATGTAAACGCAGCTCCCAACAACCGTGTCTGCCCGGTCTGCCTGGGGATG
>JAGMCC010000049.1 GCA_023129355.1 Dehalococcoidia bacterium
AGGGTAAAGAATATCTATAAGTTTCAGGATTTGTTACATCGCTTCAGCCCCACACCGCCGGCGGTGAAGACAGACCCTGACGATGTGGCTATGTTCCAGTATACGGGGGGTACCACCGGCATCAGCAAGGCCGCGGTAGCTACACACCGCAACGTGGTTGCCAATGTCTACCAGATGAGGGGTTGGGCAATCCCCATAGGTGTGAATCAGGGGGAGGAGGTGGTCATGGGGGTAATGCCCCTCTTCCACGTATATGGCATGGTTACGGTAATGCATTTCTCCGTGCTCACTGGCTCTGCAATGGTGTTGCTGCCCCGCTTTGAAACCGAGCAGGTGCTTAAGGCAATCAATCGATACCGGCCGGCTTTCTTCCCCGGCGTGCCTACCATGTACGTTGCCATCAACAACTTCGCCGAAGTGAGCAAATACGACTTGCGCTCTATCAAGGCCTGCGTTAGCGGAGCTGCACCGCTTCCCTTGGAGGTGCAACAGGAGTTCGAGAGGCTCACTGGAGGTAAGCTGGCGGAGGGCTACGGCCTGAGCGAGGCCCCTGTTGTTGTAACCGCGAATCCAATAATCGGGGTGCGCAAGACAGGAAGCATTGGATTGCCTATATCGAATGTTGAGGTAAGAATAATGGACGCGGAGACTGGCGAGAAGGAGATGCCCCTGGGCGAGATCGGTGAGCTGGCCATCAGGGCACCCCAGGTGATGAAGGGATACTGGAACCGCCCCGAGGAGACGGAGATGGTGTTGCGTGGTGAGTGGCTCTATACCGGTGACCTGGCCAGGATGGACGAGGATGGATTCATCTTTATAGTGGACCGCAAAAAGGAGATGATTATCGCCGGCGGTTTTAACATCTATCCCCGCGATGTTGAGGAGGTCCTGTACGAGCACCCCAAGGTCAAGGAGGCGGCATGTTATGGAGTCCCCGACCCATACCGGGGGCAGACGGTGAAGGTGGCTATCGTACTCAAAGAGGGGAAGAGTGCTACTGAGGATGAGATCATCGAGTTCTGCCGACCTCGCCTGGCTCGCTACAAAATACCTAAGCTAATTGAGTTCAGGGATGCGCTGCCCAAGTCCCTCATCGGCAAGGTACTGCGCCGGGTACTGGTGGAGGAGGAAGAAAAGAAAGCCAAAGCTGGGGAAGCGCAGAAACAGCAGACCCAGAAGTCACGATAGTTCCTCGTGTTTGGTGCAGTCCTATAGCCTTTATATAAATACGTAATAGTCAGGATCGGCTGCTGTAGACATCATTCGAGTGTATGCAACATACCCCGGTTTTTCCCGTTCAGCTTTGAACTTAATGCGGTTCGGTGTTAATTACAAGGTCACTCTACTCAGCCACCCGAGATAACCACATTATCTTACCAATCGCAGGAATCCTGGCCGACCGAGGGGTTAAACCTTCTTTAGATCTCTGCCACCACTTTAAAGAAGTCTGTCACCGGCATGGCTGGCATGGTTTGAGTGCTTAACGCTCCCATCATGGATATAGCCGCAGAGCATTTGGCGACCTTGGCGAAGTCCTCAGGGCCTTCGATCACGGCGACATAGTCGTATTGCCCTAGTGTGGCATAGGCTGCAGTGATCTTTGCCCCTTCAGCGGCCAGGATCTCGTTGTATTTGGCCAACCTTTTTGGAGCATCCTTGAGATTCTTGGCACCTTCGGGAGTCATCTTCATCAGTACAACATAGGTTGCCATGTCCCCTCCTTTTTTATTTGGGTTTCCCCCTTTCAACTTTCAGCCGAGATTTCCCATTATTTGATTGTAATGTCGGCAGGATGCAACGGGTGCACACCGCTTAATGTGTCTGGTGGTATCGCAGCACGATGGGCGCTACATTTACGGCCGACTCCGTGGCATGATGTATTCCAACTCCATAGCCGCCGGAGTCAACGCCGACGTAGAAAAGACCCTGTATCGGAGCACTGGGCGACGGCTTATGGTGGCCGCACTGTCCCACTATCTGACCCAGACCGATGCACTCACCACCCTGCCCGGGGACAACACTGTCCCGGGTTACCCGGCTGACATCGGCAGTGGTGTAGTCCTCGCGGCGTATTATGTGTTTGCGGAGCTCTGGATTGAACTTGGTTACCTGTTCATCCAGCGCATCCAACCACCCCTTCATGTTTTTCATTTTGGGGTCGGCTGGGCATAGTGTTGCAGTCAGCACTACTTGCTTACCCTTGGGTGCAAGTTTGGGGTCGAAGCCCGAGGGGTTGAAGACAATGATGAGCATATCCCTGGGAATCTCGCCCGCCTTCGCTTTGAGGTAGCGTTCCATGTTCCACCAGCTATCGTCAGAGTAGATGATATACGCACTGTCTTCAAATACCACCTTGTCTAAGAAGTAACGGCTACCCATTAGTCCAAGGGAAGGGATCAGCCCCCTGATGTGGTTGGCGTAGCTCTTGTCGAAGTGCTCCTCTCCTACCAGCTTGAGCACCGTAGGCTGGATCCCGGCGTTGCTTACTACGATCGGCGCCTTAAATGTGCCCTTGTCGGTGTACACCCCCTGAACCTGGCCGTCTTCGACGATGATCCGCTCCACCCTGGTGCGAAGGCGCAGTTCACCACCGTCGCGTTTCAACGCTTTAGTGAAGGTCTCACATAGTTGAGCCTGGCCGCCGATAAAGTAGGCCGAGCCCAGCTTGGTGGTGAAGTCGTTCATCGTCTTCGCCATCTCTGAAGCGGCAACTAAGTCGATAGGCTCCACGAACAGGATATTGACCATCACTGCCAGGAAACTGTACACGGACTGGGATATATCGTAGCGGGCAAGGAAGTCGTGAAAGTTAACATCGTCAAGGGCATCCATCTCCGCGGGGGTAAGGGCATGCATGTCACTGAAGAGACGGTTGACCTCCTCCTTCTCCTTCTCCGTCAATTGTTCGGGGATCATCATGGGGGGGACTAGTATGAAGCTCTCATATTTCTTTGATTTGGGGGGCTTGTATAAGAAGCCACCACCCTTCATGGCGGGCACCAGCTCCGACATTTTAAGCTTCATCCCTAGCTCCGTCGCAACCTCCTCGAACTTGGTATTGAGCATTGGTGTCGCCAGTACCGGCCAGAGTTCATAGGTATGCCCATCTTTACTCACGTTCAGCGCTTTGCCGCCTACCCGATCGTTCTTATCCAGCATCAGGGTCTTCATGCCCCACTTTGCCAGCAGGGCGGCACAGGCACAGCCTCCTGGTCCAGCTCCTACCACTATTGCGTCATATTTTGGAGCTGCCATGATGAACCTCCTCAGCGTTTAATAAGCATGTTCGTCTCTATAGCGGCATTCCCTTGGCACGGGCGGCGATCACGTGCTCGGGCTCAGGCCACCACTTATCGGCGCCAATATCTTTGGCTACCCGGTTGGCGGTGCAAACCCCAGGCCCGAAGGTAACCAGACCGCCGGAGAAGCTGCTTGCCCCTCCGAGGTAGAGGTTCTTAATTGGCGTTATGTGATCGACACACTCCTCATTGGGGCGGACATATCCCATCTGGAGAGAATCGTAGGCACCCTGCTTATATGATCCTTCAACCATATTGGCGAACTTGTTCTCGATGTCGGCGGGGGTGGTCATATTCCACCACAACACTTTGTCCTTGGTTATATTGGGGGCATATTTCTGCAGGACCGCTAGTAATTTCTCGGCACGCTCTTCCTTGAACTTCATGCGTAGCCACTTATCCTTGTTCCCATCGAGATTATACGGCGACATCTGCGAGATAAGGCCAGAGCATCTGTTAGGTGGCGCCTGGTAAGGGTCGTGGGCGCTGGGGAAGCAGCAGTTGAAGCCTTCCGGCTCCACCATTGCATTGTTATTTATCATGGCGTCCCAATGCTTCTTAAGGTTTTCGCTATTCTCGAAGCCCAGGACATAGACGAAGGCGTTGTTTAGGTCCGGGTTGTTGGCAGCGGCGGCGAATTGTGGAGGCTCTTCCAGAGCCAGGTGCAGGTGACAAAGGCTCCAGTGCTCCCACTCCCACGCCTTGATCTTCTCCACGAAGTTTGGCTCCAGGTTGTCTTCTCCTACAAGCTTGAGGAATGTCTGGTGCGGATCGATGGTGCTGATTATCGCCTTGCTGGCCATGTACTGGGCGCCGTCCTCCAGCTCTACCCCCTTTGCCGTCCCGCCTTCCACGGTAATCCGCTTGATCTGTGCATTGGTGATGATCTCCCCGCCATGCTCCAGAATGAACTTGGTAAGCGCGTTGGAGAGGCGGTGGGAGCCTCCCTTCATGAGCCGGTAGTTCGTCGCCCGGTTTATGAGAAGGGGCACCAGGTAGCTCACCCCAGCGGTGTCGTACTGCAGTCCCCAGTGGCAGGCGATGTAGAGCATAAGTGTCCTAACCACATCATTCTCGAAAAGCTCGTCTATGATCTCTTCAGGGGTCTGTTCAGTTAGTTCATTGATGTCTTTTCCCTCATCACCGCTCTCGTCTAGCTGAATCACCTGCTCGAGGAGTGGCAGTGGGGGGCAATAGGTAGCAGGGCCTAGGAAATCCCTGACCAGGTTCTCGAACCTCTGGCTCATCTGGCGGTAGCTTTCCGCATCCTTCTGCGAGAATCTGGCTATCGAATCGCAGGTCTTGTCCAGGTCCCGGTAGATGCATAGGCTGTTGCCGTCGCTCAATGGCATGGCCCACTCGAGCTCGGGGTGTATCCACTCTAGGCCGTACCTCGTCTCCAGCTCAAAGTCCTTGACCACAGGGGCGTAGTCCACCATCAGGTGATATATAGCGTGGGTGTTGTGGAAGAAGTCCGGCAGCGTTATCTCCTCCGTAGCCAGCCCGCCACCCAGTTCATACCTCTTCTCCAGAAGTAAGACCTTCTGCTTTGCCTTGCTCAGGTAGCAAGCGGCTGTTAGCCCGTTGGGGCCACCCCCAATGATTATTACATCGTAGTTCTCTGCCATTTCGCCTCCTTGTCCTTTACTTTTTTACCTTTTACCGCGCAGGTATATTACTGCTGCTGGCTGCTTGTATTCCATGATTTATTATATTTAGAGAAAAGCGCTACTTGATTTTATATTGGGCTACATCAGTTCGATCTCATGGCAGTCTGGGTCGACGATGAGCGTCGGCTCGGTCAAGCGCTGCACCTCCTCGGGGGTCCACTCCGGTGCCACTTCCTTGAGCACCATCCCCTTTTCGGTCACCTCGATAACGGCGATGTCGGTTATGAGGAGCTTAACGCAGTTGAGCGCGGTTATGGGGTAGGTGCATTGTTTCAAGACCCTGGGCTGCCCATCTTTGGTGGTATGGTTCATAGCTATGATAAGCTTCTTCGCTCCTGAGGCCAGGTCCATGGCGCCGCCAATGACGCCTATCTGCCTTTCGGGCACCATATAGTTGGCCAGGTCTCCCTTTTCGGAGACCTGAAAGGCGCCCATGACGCTGACGTCAACATGTCCTCCCCTTATCATGACGAAGGCCTCGGCGTGGTCGAAGCAGCTCATACCCGGTTGCTCATGCACCGTCTGACCGCCAGCATTGACCAATTCCCAGTCCCCCTCCCCCGGGGCAGTCATTTCCCCGAAGCCGAGAACACCGATCTCGGCATGAAACAGCACCTCTCTGCCTGCGGGGACGAAGTTACACGCCAGGCCAGGTAGCCCGATCCCCAAATTGACCACATTGCCATCTTGAAACTCTTTAGCTACCCGAAGAGCTATGGTCTGCCTGTCCAGTCTTTCCTTTTCCTGCATGCTATCCTTCCCCCCCACGCTAATTGCCCTTCCTCTCCTTGAACTTTTCGTAGGATTCCTTGGCCTCGGCGTTGATCTCCACCTCCTCTTCCTCGATCACCAGGGGGCGCACCACCACCCTATCCACATAAATACCCGGTGTGTGGATCGCATCGGCATCAAGCTCGCCCAGCTCCACGATCTCCTCTACCTCGGCGATGGTGACTGTGGCCGCCCCGGCCATGACGGCATTGAAGGTCCTTGATGTTCTCCTGTAGACCAGGTTGCCCCAGCGGTCGCCTTTGTGGGCCTTTATCAGGGCGAAATCGGCCTTGAGCGGGAGCTCCAGTATATACTTTTTGCCATCAATGATCTTTGTCTCCTTCCCCTCCTCCACCACCGTTCCTACTCCCACTGATACGTACACGCCACCGAGCCCGGCCTTGGCCGCCCTGATCCGTTCCGCCAGTGTCCCCTGAGATACCGTCTCCAACTCCACCTTTCCCGCCCTCAGCAGCCTCTCGAAGTTGTTTTCGTAAATGGTGCTCACTGGGGCGGTAGCGATGGCCTTCTTTATCTGACCGTTCCTCACCAGGATATCCGGATCCTCAGCGAACTTAAAGCCCAGCTGCTTCCACACCATCTTGCCGAAACCGGTGACATTGGACACCATCGTCAGATCTTTCGAACCTTTACGGGCCAACGCTTCCAGAAGCAAAGATGGGGCGCCAGCTACTATGCCAAAGCCGCCGATCATAATAGTGGCGCCATCCTCTATATCGGCAACCGCTTCATCGAAACTGTCTACTATTTTGTTTACTGGCATATGGTACTCCTAACCTTCAAAACCTTTTTAGCCTCCCCTAAGTCTACTGATATTTCCTTTGGTACAGGCTCCTTACCTCCTGGCGCTTTTATCGGCCGGTAAAGTTCGGCTTGCGCTTTTCAAGGAAAGACATGGGCCCTTCCTTAGCATCATCAGAGGCAAACACCAGGCGAGCGCCCTGTTCCGCTCCATCTCAACCAGCTCTAGCCCAGCCCATGGGCACTGAAGAACTGGGAGAACATGTCCTTTATCTCGGCTGTCGTTGTGTACCTCTCGTCAAAAATGTCCATCCCGATATGCATAAACGGGACCCCTAGCTCGCGGCACGTCTCCCTCATCATGCCAACGTTTGCAGAACCATCCTTGTGGCCCATGTGGCCAGGCCAGATGACAGCATCTATTTTGTAGTCTTTGACTATCTGCCTGATGTCACCGATCCAGTTATCTGCCACACCCCGTGCCTGCCTCATCATCGGGGCGTCACACAAAGCCCTCTTACCCAGTCCCTTCAGCATGGTTTCCTCGCTTGAGGTATCAATCAGTGTGTAGGGGGAATAGCCGAACATGTCCATAACGATGACCGCCCCATACTCCTGCTCCAACCAAGGAAAGAGGTCAAGGCTCAAGCCTAAAGACACGACGTCAAACCAAAATAACCTTACCCTCTCATTCTCCACCTTGCCCTTTTTCTCTCGCACCAGCTGCTCGGCGTCGTCAACGAGGTCCCTGAACCACTGGGTGCCTTTGGGGTCACCGACTAGGATGTTCAGAGCTACACCGAAGGCCTGCAGTCCTACGCCGAAGCCGTGGGGACAGGGCACCGCTCGCCTCAGCTCGTTGTACTCATGCCAGAGCTCGTGCATCTTGTTTGACTCCTCTATGACCTCCCGAAGTCTGTCCAATTCCAGCTTGCGCCCGGTGTGCTCCTCGAGGAAGGAAATCATTTGCTTGGTTTCTTTAGCATAGTAATTTAGACTTCGCTCATCATCCCAGTAGGGCGGGTCACAGCCGAACATCGGAACATTACGCCAGATTTCGTTTGTCTGTATCAGTTGGTGCGCTGACAGGGAAGCATCGCAGGGGTGAAGCATGGCGATCATCACAGTTGGCAGTGGAGCAAGATCTTTCTCTACCCAGTATCCTGCTACCCTGAAGGCGGTACAGAAGTCCTTTCCAAACAGGCTCTCGGTTGCATCGATCTCGTCTCCTAGGTTGGGGTCCATAGCGTTCGTGAACACGGGCGTCAAAAAGGTGTACCATGGGAGGTCCATGGCAACGTATATCTCCGGTTGACAGCCGTAGTAGCTGGCGACGAATGGCAGACCCTCCTCAGCAGCCTTTATTACTGCGTTGTGTTGCCCAACATACGCCTCAGTCAGGGGAGCATAAAGCTTATCAGTCCCCGATGGACTTTGCCCGAACACCTTTGCCATCGCCGCGTACGAATCGCGTTCCTCTATAAACTTTTCCAATCTCCTTTTTTGCTTATCTTTCTCTGTAACCATCGTCTACCTCCCTATTGTTTCCAGGAATGCCTGTGCCCTCGTTCTCAGTTGGCCGATGCCGCCCAAGACGTATTCCCTATCCAACTGCATATAGGGAATACCTTCAGGCTTGAACTCCTTAGCCAGCTGATAGTGCTCAACTGTCCAAAGGTCACAAAAGAGTAGCCTCTCGCCAATAATCCCGTCCACCTTGAACTCCCGGATCATGTCCCTGATCAAAGCGGCCCTTCGTGGGTAATCCTGGAACATTCGCGGACAGGAATAGCGGTCTGCGATGTAGTATTGAGCAAGAGCCTGTAAGGGGTCGCCTGCCTTCTCATCCACATCGTTCCAGAAAATTCTGGTGCCAAAGCATAGCATATCGGTGACC
>JAGMCC010000005.1 GCA_023129355.1 Dehalococcoidia bacterium
CCGGGCTTGTGGTTGCCTTTGGCTCCTGCGCCCATCTCGGCGGGATCCCCGGGCTGGCGAACTTCTGGAACCGGGAAACGATATTTCAAAGGCAATATATAGAAGTCCCAACCATGGAAAATCCCGATGGCGTCACACCCAAGGTGAAGAGCACGGTTGACGGCTTTGAGCTTACCCTGCCCGAATTTTATGATACCGTGAAGACTCTGGACCAGACCATCGATGTAGATTATTACCTCCCTGGCTGTCCGCCGCCGCCAGATTTGATTTTGAATGCAGTAACCGCCATCCTTAAGGGAAAACTCCCAGAGAAAGGGGCGGTGCTTGCCCCCAATAAAGCCCAGTGTGATACCTGTCCACGGAAGGACTCGAAGCCGGAGAAACTATCGATCAAGGAGATAAAACGGCCGTGGCAGATCAAGATTGACCCGGAGAAATGTTTCCTTGACCAGGGATTAATCTGTATGGGGCCGGCCACCCGCTCCGGATGCGGGGAAACCTGCATCAGGGCTAACATGCCATGCCGCGGGTGCTTCGGCCCGGTGGATGGCGTTATCGACCAAGGGGCAAAAGGGCTTTCCATGATCGCCTCCATTCTGGGGATTGAGGAGGAGGAAAAGATGACGGAAGAAGATGTCACCAGGTTGATCGAGGGGATTGCCGACCCGGCGGGAACATTCTACAGGTTTAGCCTGCCCGCCTCCCTGCTTAGAAGAAAGCGAATGTAAGGCATAGGAGGATAGAGAGTATGAAAAAGATAACCATAGACCCGATAACCCGGCTTGAAGGCCATGGCAAAATCGAGATATTTCTCGATGATGCGGGCGAGGTGGTAAGGGCATTTCTGCAGATCCCGGAACTGCGCGGCTTCGAGAAGTTCTGCGAGGGGAGGCCAGCCGAGGAGGTGCCACGAATAACCACGATGATTTGCGGGGTGTGTCCCACCGCCCACCACATGGCGGGGACCAAAACCCTTGACGACCTCTTCAAAGTGGAGCCAACGTCAGCGGCGAAGAAGATAAGGGAGCTGATGTATAACGCCTTCCAGTGCGAGGACCACCTACTGCATTTCTTCTTCCTCGGCGGCCCCGACTTCGTCGTTGGCCCCACCGCGCCTGCGGGGGAAAGGAATATCCTGGGTGTCATCGCTAAGGCGGGGATGGAGACCGGTGGCAAGGTCATCGAGGTGAGAAAAAGGATGCGCAACGTTCTGCGTATAATCGGCGGCAAGCCGGTTCACCCTACCTGCGGCCTGCCCGGTGGCGTATCAAAGGGGATCAATGAGGATGAAAAGAAAACCCTCATTGAAGCCGGGGACTACGGCGTTGAGTTCTGCCAATTCGCCCTTAAGCTTTTCGACGATATCGTGCTTGGAAATAAAGAATATGTTGACCTGGTCACCGGGGATGTGTTTAAGCACCGAACATATTATATGGGGATGGTGGATGCGAATAACAAGGTGAACTTCTACGACGGCGATATCAGGGTGGTGGACCCCAACGGCAAAGAATTCGCCAAGTTCAAACCACAGGAATACCTTAATCACATCAGGGAGCATGCCGAGCCCTGGACCTACGTGCGATTCTCCTTCCTCAAGGATGTCGGCTGGAAGGGATTCGTGGATGGGGAAGACAGTGGGGTCTTTCGAGTGGCCCCACTCGCCCGCCTCAATGTCGCCGACGGCATGGCCACGCCGCTGGCTCAGGAAGCCTACGAAAAGCTGTTTTCCACTTTAGGCGGCAAGCCGGTGCATAATACCCTTGCATTCCACTGGGCCCGGCTTGTGGAGGCGCTCTACGCCGCTGAACGGGTGCAGCAACTGGCAAACGACCCCGAGATAACCTCTCCCGACATCGTGAACCTGCCCACGGAGACCCCCAAAGAGGGAGTGGGTATAGTAGAGGCGCCGCGAGGAACCCTGATCCACCACTATGAAACCGATGACAAGGGGATAATTACCAAATGCAACCTGATCGTAGCCACGCAGAATAACTCGGCGGCGATTAACATGTCGGTGGAGAAAGCAGCAAAATCGCTGATCCACAAGGGAGAGGTGCCCGAGGGGATCCTCAACATGGTCGAGATGGGCTTCCGCGCTTATGACCCCTGTCACGCCTGCGCCACCCACTCGCTGCCGGGCAGGATGCCGCTTGAGGTCAATGTATATGACGCTAACGGGGACCTGGTGAGGCAACTGCGCCGCGGCTAATAAAGAGGAAAAAACGGAGCATGGATAGTATCTCTATCAACAATACCGGCGGTAAGAAAGCAATGGCGAAGGGCGAAAAAGAGCGGGTTGAAGAAGTAATCGATGAAGCCAGCGGGAAAGTCTCCCTACCTCCATGCCAGATAGCCTGCCCGGTGGGAGAGGATATTCAGCGCACTAATGCGATGATTTCGCTCCTTCCCATGGATCCCGAGGAGGCTTCCAAGCAGATAATAAAGATCGGCGATGAGAACTATGAAAAGAATCCCCTGTTCACCATATGTAGCTATATTTGCGGCCTCTGTGAGAAGGAGTGCAACTACAAAGATCATACCGGGGCAGTGAGTCGTTAGATAGAGCTATGATCTTTCTCCAATTGCTAGCTATTACCGCTACCGCTCGCTCAATGAAGGACTCTCCTTCACCATGCTGCAATTGTGTAACAGAGGCAAGTTTAAGGTGTTAGATTACTCGGTGTCGTTTTAGTTAAAGCCTATCCATTTGCGAGTTGAACTGAATGAATATGACTGGCACGATTAAGCCTTCGCCCTCCAGTGATCTGCAGAATTTCGTGGAAAGCCGAAGCGGGCAGAAGGTGTTGCGCTGTTACCAATGCGGCAAATGCAGCGCCGGATGTCCCGCGTCCTACGTCATGGACATGGGCCCGCGCCAGATTATGCGGGCCATACAGCTCGGTCTAAGGGAGAAAGTCCTGGAGAGCTCTACTATATGGCTCTGCATCTCCTGCCAAACCTGCTCCGCCCGCTGCCCCAACGAGATCGATATTGCCCGGGTAATGGAATCGCTGCGATGGCTTGCTGCCGCCGAAAAAAGCGAACCGGCTGAAAAAGATATTGCGCTCTTCCACCAACTTTTCCTCACCCTCATTAAGCGCTCAGGTCGCGTCCATGAGCTATCCCTCGGAGCCCTGTACAATCTGCTAGGCAGACACCCCTTCGCCAATATGAAGCGGCTGCCCGGGATGCTCGCCAGGGGGAAACTATCAGTTTTGCCACCAAGGGTTAAAGGGGTGGCTGAGATTAGAAGCCTGTTCGCCAAGGTAAAGGCTATGGAGAAAGAGCATCAGAAAAGGGAAGTGGAATGAGACCGGATACCTACGCCTATTATCCTGGCTGTACCCTGCATTCCACAGCAAAGGAGTACGATGTATCAGCTCGTTTGGTGTGTCATAAGTTGGGAATTAAACTGCAGGAACTGGAGAACTGGACCTGCTGTGGAGCCTCCTCAGCTCATACCACTAATGAACTGTTAAGCATCGCCCTGCCCGCCCGTGAGCTCCAGGCGGCAGAGGAAATGGGGCTTCCCTTAGCGGTTGCCTGTGCCTTGTGCTTCTCACGTTTAAAGCATTCTGCCTACGAGCTCGCAGACAAAGAAAAGCTGGATCTGGTCAATGAGCTGCTCGGCAAGGAGTTCCACAACACCACCGAGGTAGTGCACCTGCTCAAGGTGTTATACGAGGAAAGGGACGCCATGACCGTTAGCAGACCGCTCAGCAGCTTGAAAATAGCCTGCTACTACGGTTGCCTGCTGGTTCGCCCCCAAGAAATCGTCGATCTCGATGATGTGGAGAACCCTCAGATTATGGACCAGCTGATGGAGAGGCTGGGCGCTGTAACTGTTGACTGGGGTTTTAAGACAGAGTGCTGTGGTGCCAGCCTGCCCCTCACCAAACCTGAAATGGTATTAAAGCTATCGCATCGCATCCTCTCCCAGGCAAAGCAAGCTGGTGCTGACTGTGTCGCGGTGGCTTGCCCCATGTGCCACAACAACCTGGACGCCTACCAAAAAGATATGAAAAGGAAGTATAGTGACAAGTTTGAGTTGCCGGTGCTTTATTTCACCCAGCTTGCTGGGCTTGCCCTGGGCTTCTCGCCCAAGCAGCTGCTCCTGGACAAGCACTTCACCAGCCCGCTACCCATGCTGAGAGATAAGGGACTGGCCGATGCAGGAATCGCTATTAAAGTATAACCTGAGATTATATAGTCTGCAGGTCGAAGGAATCGGTATAGCAGAGGTAAGCCATGGCTAGGACCGGGGTTTTTATATGCCACTGTGGAACTAATATCGGCGGCACGGTGGATGTCTCCAAAGTGCTAGAGGCCGCCAAGAGCATGCCCACGGTAGCCTACGTCGACGATAACACCTATTCCTGCAGTGAGCCAGGGCAAGCCTCCATCCACGATGCTATCATTGAGAATCGACTTGATCGCGTAGTCATTGGCTGTTGCTCACCACGAATGCATGAAAATACTTTCCGCAAAACCGTTGCCACAGCGGGTATTAATCCCTACCTCCTAGAGATATCCAATATACGAGAACATTGTAGTTGGGTACACGGTGACGATAAGGAGGCAGCCACTGATAAGGCTATCGAGCTGGTGCGGATGGCGGTAGCTAAGGTGGCCTCACTGGAGCCACTCTTCTCCAGGCAGGTTGGGCTCACCAAACGAGCCTTGGTCATTGGGGGTGGCATCGCCGGGATCCAGGCAGCATTGGACATCGCCAATGCCGACTATGAGGTAGTCTTAGTAGAGCGTGAACCCAGCATCGGGGGGCGTATGGCTCAGCTGGACAAGACCTTTCCCACCCTGGACTGCTCCGCATGCATTCTCGCCCCCAAGATGGTCGATGTGGCGCAGCACCCCAATATCACCCTCCTCACCTATGCTGAGGTACAGGATGTGAAGGGGTTTGTAGGTAATTTCGAAGTAAACATCCTGCAGAAAGCGAGGAAGGTAGACCACATCAAATGCACTGGATGTGGCACCTGCTGGCAAAAGTGCCTGGAGCGAACACCATCGGAGTTTAACTTAGAGATGGGGAAACGCAGCGCAATCTACATCCCCTTCCCTCAAGCTGTCCCGCTCAAGCCTGTTATCGATACCGAGCACTGTGCCCATTTCAAATACCTGGAAGCCAAGGAAGAGGGTAGAGATTTACCTGACTGCAATATCTGCCAGCAGCTCTGCCCGGTAAGTGCCATCGATTATGAGCAGGAAGACCAGATCATCTCAGAGAGGTTTGGTGCCATTATCGTGGCTACCGGTTATCAGACCTTCGACCACAGTGTCTACCACGAGTATGGGAGCGGCAGGTATGCCGATGTTATCACTGGCCTGCATCTGGAGAGGCTGCTAAGCGCCTCGGGACCCACCGGTGGGGAGGTCATCCGCCCCTCTGACGGGCTGCTACCAAAGACGGTGGTCTTTGTAAGCTGCGTGGGCTCGCGGGACGAGCAGAAGGGGCGGGCCTACTGCAGTAAGGTCTGCTGTATGTATATGGCAAAACAGGCCATCATGCTCAAGGAGCATGACCCCGAGGTGCAATGCTACATCTTCTATATCGATATTCGGGCGGGGGGGAAGGATTTCGAGGAGTTTGCCCGGCGCGCTCAGGAGGAGTATGGCACCTTATACCTGCGTGGTCGAATATCCAAGATCTACCAGGAAGGAAAGAAGCTAATAGTATGCGGGGAGGACTCCCTCATCGGGCGACCGGTTGAGATTGCCGCTGACTTAGTGGTGCTTGCCACAGGGATGGAGCCCAGTATAGGCGCCGCAGAGCTGGCCCAGAGACTAAAAATCAGCTACGATACTAATAACTTCTTCATCGAGGCGCACCCCAAGCTACGCCCGGTGGAAACTAATACCGATGGTATATTTCTCGCTGGCTCCTGTATCGGCCCCCGGGATATCCCGGAAAGCGTCGCCCAGGGTGGTGCTGCCGCTGCTAAAGTCGCAGCTCTCTTCAGCCAGGATGTTCTGACCACCGATCCCATGGTAGCCACTATCGATCCCATGCTGTGTAGCGGCTGTCTTCTCTGCACCCAGGTATGCCCCTTCAATGCTATCGACACCCAGGTCACCAGGGATGGCCGTACCATCGCATTAGTTAATGAGACCATGTGCAAGGGCTGTGGCTTATGTGTTGCCAGTTGCCGTTTTGGGGCCGCTGACCTACGTGGCTTCACCCAGCAACAAATACTGGCCCAGGTGACATCGCTATGGCGATAGAATATCAACCCAAGATAGTCGGATTCCTGTGTAACTGGTGCAGCTACGCCGGTGCCGACGTGGCGGGCACCAGCCGCATCTGCTACCCCCCGAATATCCGCATTATCCGCGTGCCCTGCTCGGGGAGGATAGATCCCCTCCTGGTGGTTAAAAGCTTCCAGCAGGGGGCCGACGGTGTCCTGATCGCTGGCTGCCACCCCGGCGACTGCCACTACACTGAAGGTAATTACTATGCCCGCCGCCGCCTTGCTCTGCTTCGCCCTTTCCTGGAGTACATAGGCATTGAAAAGGAAAGGTTTCGGGTGGAGTGGGTGTCCGCCTCCGAGGGGAAGAAGTGGGCCCAGGTGGTCTCCTCATTTACCGATGAACTCTATAAGCTGGGGCCAAGGGAAATGACCTTGGCTAAAGGAACCGGGTGATGGACTTAGGCGAACAGATCCGTAACAAAGCTAAAGAACTCATCGAGATAGAAACTGTAGATTGCGTCATCGGCTACGAGCGTGCTACCGACGGAGTCGGCGCACGCCCACTGTTCGCCTATAAGCCAGAAGAGGTCGATAGGCTTATCTTCGACCAGACCTGCACCCATAATCTGGCCAAGTACCTGCTCAACCGCAAAGATAAAGCTACTGCCATCGTGGTCAAGCCCTGCGATTCCCGGGCTATCAATCTACTCCTCAATGAGAGCCAGATTCAGCGGGATAAGCTGTTTATCATCGGGGTGGCATGTCCCGGAATAACCAAGACCGGTTTAAATAATACCAGTGAAGAACTGCAGGCCGCCTGCCAGATCTGTCAACAGCATACACCGGTGATCTACGACTTCCTGGTGGGGGAGCCGCCGGCATCGGAGCCGGATATAGCCGAGGCCTATGCCGACGTTGCCGCGATGGAGGGCCAGTCAGCGGAGGAGAGACGAGCGTTCTGGGAAGAGCAATTCAGCCGATGTATACGCTGTTACGCCTGCCGTCAAGTTTGCCCCGGTTGCTATTGCACAGAGTGTTTCGTTGAGCGACTGGACCCCTTGTGGGTAGGCATCAGGATAGCGCCGGAGGAAAACGAGGTATGGAATACCATACGCGCTTTTCATCTGGCAGGGCGATGCATCGCCTGCAATGAATGCGAGCGGGTTTGCCCGGTAAATATCCCGCTCAGCCTGCTCAACCGCAAGCTGGAGGAAGAGGTGAGGGAGCTTTTCAATTTCCAGGCGGGCATGGACGCCGAAACCCCAGCTCCCTTTGCAACCTATAAGAAAGAAGAGGTTTTTCCGGAGATCGGATGAACATCGATCTGGCTAAAATCGACTCCATAATAGAGCCCTACAAAGGCAGGCAGGGTTTGCTGATCTCTCTATTGCAGGATATCCAGGCCGAATGCAATTATCTACCTGAGGAGGCATTAGTTGAGGTCAGCCAGGCTTTAGAGCTCCCCCTTAGCCAGGTATTCAGCGTGGCCACCTTTTTTAAGGCCTTCAGTCTGGAGCCCAGAGGACGTCATCTAATCATGGTCTGTCTCGGCACTGCTTGCCATGTAAGAGGTGGGGAGAGGCTGGCACAAAAACTGGAGAGAGATTTAGGCATAAAGCCCGGGGAGACAACCCAGGACTTTGAGTTCACACTGGAAGCAGTGAATTGCTTGGGGTGTTGCGCTCTTGGGCCGGTTGTGGTTATCGACGGGAAATATGAGAGCAAGGTGGACTCTGCCAAGCTTGATAGCATATTGAAAAGGTATCAATCAGAGGCTAACAAGGGCTAATGATGCCAGAAAAAGTGCTGGGAAAAAGGATAAACAGTCCCTCCGAACTGGAAGCTCTGGAGCAGTCAATAGTTGCCAAGAGAGACCCCGATAAACCCTGTGTAGTACTATGTGCTGGGACAGGCTGTCGTGCTGCCGGTGCCGAAGAGGTGGTAGATGCTTTTAGGGAAGAGATTAAGCAGCAGGGTTTGGGGGATAAAGTAGAGGTGAAGTCAACCGGCTGCCACGGTTTTTGCGAAAGGGGGCCACTGGTGGTCCTGCGACCAAAAAAGATTTTCTATCAGCAAATAACCAAAGAAGATATCCCCGAGATCGTTTCCGAAAGCTTGGTCAATGATAACATTGTCGAGAGGTTGCTTTATGCTGACCCGGCAACAGGTGAGAAGATAGTATATGAAGATGATGTGCCCTTCTATAAGAAACAAACGAGGATCCTTCTCGGAGCTAATGGAGAGATCGACCCTACCGAAATCGATGATTACATCGCTATCGGCGGTTATTCCACTCTGGCTAAGGCCCTTTTCCAGATGTCCCCGGAGGAGATTATCGAGGAGGTAAAACAGTCTGGCCTACGGGGGCGGGGGGGTGCAGGGTTCCCTACCTACAGGAAGTGGGAATCCTGCCGCCACGCCAGAGGTGCTATCAAATACGTCATCTGCAATGCCGATGAGGGAGACCCCGGTGCTTATCAGGACAGGAGCCTCCTTGAAGGAAATCCCCACAGTGTTCTGGAGGGAATGATCATCGGTGCTTATGCCATAGGTTCCCATGAAGGCTACATCTATGTCCGCAACGAATATCCCCTGGCAGTAAGACATATCGGAATAGCGATAGAGCAGGCGATAGAATACGGGTTGCTGGGTGAAAACATCCTCGGGTCCGGCTTCGATTTCGGCGTAAGCATAAATAGGGGGGGAGGAGCCTTTGTCTGCGGGGAATCGACGGCGTTGATGGCTTCACTCGAGGGTAAGATAGGAGAGCCAAGAGCAAAGTACATTCATACCGTGGAGAAGGGCTTATGGGATAGGCCAAGCAATCTCAATAATGTCAAGACCTGGGCCAGCGTTCCCCTGATAATCAACAAGGGTGCAAAATGGTACTCCCAAATGGGGACTGAGGGGACTAAAGGCACCATGATATTCTCCCTGGTGGGAAAGGTAAACAACACCGGCCTCATAGAAGTTCCCATGGGAACAACCTTAAGGGAAATAATCTACGATATCGGTGGCGGAATCCCTGGGGGGAAGAAATTCAAGGCAGTCCAGACCGGGGGGCCCTCAGGGGGCTGCATCCCTGAGGAGCTTCTCCATCTACCGGTTGATTTCGATGAGCTGACCAAAGCCGGGTCGATGATGGGTTCCGGCGGGATGATAGTAATGGATGAGGACACCTGTATGGTAGATATAGCCAGATATTTCCTAACCTTCCTTGAAGAGGAATCCTGTGGCAAGTGTGTACCCTGTCGGGAAGGGATAAAGAGAATGGGACAGATACTAACCGGTATCACTCAGGGAAAGGGAAAGGAAGGGGACATCGAGATACTGGAAGATCTAGCCGGTGTCCTCCGTGATGGTTCTCTTTGCACTTTAGGAACAACAGCGGCCAACCCTATCCTGACCACTATTCGTCACTTCAGGGATGAATATGAGGCCCACATCAAGGAAAAGAGATGTCCTGCCGCCGTTTGCCAGGAGTTGATCCAGTATTCCATTATCGAGGAGAAGTGTCCTGGATGTGGTCTCTGTGTAAAGGCATGTCCTACGCAAGCGATAACCCTGGTGGCGAAAAAGCAGCCGGTAATCCTGGATCAAAGCAAGTGCATTAAATGTGGAGCCTGTTACGATGTTTGCAAGCTAGGGGCAGTGGCAAAGCGGTAAACAATGGTAACTTTAACTATCGACGGCAGAGAAATAGGGGCAAGGGAAGGGGAAACCATACTGGAGGCGGCAAACCGCATCGGTATCTATATACCCACCCTCTGCTACCATGAGGCCATTTCCCCTTACGGAGCCTGCCGGCTGTGTACCGTGGAGGTAAATCAAAGGGGGCGAGTCAGACTTGTCGCTTCGTGTCTCTTCCCTGTGGAGCAAGGACTGGAGGTGAAGACCGATTCGGAGAGTGTCAGGAAGCTACGCAAAGGGTTAATGGAGCTGCTTCTCGCCAGCTGTCCCGATTCAGAGAGGATACAGAGTTTAGCCAGGGAAATGGGGGTCGCTGAAACCAGGTTCGCACTGGAAGAGAACAAGTGCATCCTATGTGGACTGTGTGTGCGAGTATGCCAGGAAATAGCGGAAAAGAGCATAATAAGTTTTGTTGGTCGGGGGACTAAAAGGAAGGTGGCCACCCCCTTCTTCATTCCCTCCGAGGAGTGTATTAAGTGTCAGGCTTGTGCCTATATTTGCCCTACCGGAGCCATCAGATTCGAAGAAGGCAAATTGGTATTGCCGACATAGCTTAGAGGACGGAGAATTGACGCAATTTATATCTAAGAAAGACCTGCTCTCCTGGCTGAGCCAGTTGCTGGAAGATCGCTACCTAGTAGCGCCGACCAAGGTCGATGAACTGACCCTCTTTCGCCAGGTTGACCGGGTAGACGACATCGTCTTCGACTTCGACAATACGACCCTGTCCCCAAAAGAGTGGTTCTTCCCTCCTTCGGAGACCTTATTCTATGTTGAAAGGAAAGACGGGGGAGTCGAGTTAATACCGGCGACCATCGAGAGGGAAACAGCGATATTCGGCATACGTCCCTGCGATGCCCGGGGCATGGCCATGAACGATTACCCCTTCCTGGCGGAGCCGGCGGATGCCCTCTACCGCCAACACCGTGACAAGACTACTCTAGTCGGGCTGGCCTGCCTCACCACACGCCCAGAGTGCTTTTGCACCAGCATGGGCAGCGGTCCCCACGACCCAGCTAATTTAGATATCCTGCTCACCGAGGTAGCGGATGGCTATATCGTTCAGGTGCTTACGGATAAAGGTAAAGCCCTGTTGCCTGATAAACTGATAACCGCCGCTGATGTATCACCTCCCCCAGTTCCGGCCCTCTCAGATGTCCCCAGCGGGGATATTTCGGAGAAGATGAGACGAGCCTTCGACGACCCCTTTTGGGACCGGCTGGCCGATAGATGCATCCATTGCAATATCTGCTCCTATGTCTGCCCTACATGCTACTGCTTCGATGTGAGAGACTACACAGATAAAGAAAGGATCGAGCGGGTGCGCAGTTGGGAGAGCTGCCAGTCCCCGGGGTTCACCCGCATTGCTGGCGGCTATGACCCGCGCCCTACCAAGGGATCTCGCCTCAGGCAGAGGTTTGCCCATAAGCTACTTTATTTTCCCGAACAATTTGGAGCCTTGGCTTGTGTCGGCTGTGGCCGATGTGTCAGGGCCTGCCCGGTAAACATAGATATTCGTGAGATAATACAGGATGTTCAGCAACTGGGAGTGAAAAGTGAAGCCTGAGAATCCACTTCTGCCCTATCTAGCTACGCTGCAAGATGTGATTGACCTCACACCTGATGTTAAGCTCTTCAAGCTAAAGCTGAATGACCCCGATATCAGAGACAGTTTCGATTATAAGCCAGGTCAGTTCATCTTCGTCTCCGCCTTCGGAGTAGGCGAGGCGCCCTTTGGCCTAACCTCAGTTGCCCACCGTAAAGCTGGCCTGGAGGTTGCTATAAGGCAGGTTGGCACCGTTACCGCTGCCCTTCACCAGCTTGAGCCAGGGGCGATCGTTGGAGTGCGGGGAACCTTTGGCAACCACTTCCCGCTTGATGAATATAAGGGTAAAAACATATTCATTATCGGCGGCGGTATCGGCTTCGCCCCGCTGCGTCCAATAATTCTCACCATACTGGATAACAGGGACGACTATGGAGACCTGCTCATCATCAATGGAGCGCGCAGCCCTCAGGACCTGGTCTTCGCCCCTGAGTTCGATACCTGGGCAGCGGCGCCTAGGACAAAACTGGAGCTCACCGTCGATGCCGGTGATGAGAAATGGACCGGTACAGTAGCCTTGGTTCCCACGGTAGTGAGCGAACTCAAGCTCTCACCGGAGAATGCCATTGCCATTACCTGCGGCCCGCCCATTATGATCCACTTCACCCTTATTGAGCTAAGGAAGCTGGGTTTTGCCGATAATCAAATCATCACCACCCTTGAGGGCAAGATGAAGTGCGGTCTGGGCAAGTGTGCACGATGCAATGTGGGTGATAAGTATATTTGCCAGGATGGCCCCGTCTTCTCTATGGAGCAGATCTCAGAGCTAATCGAGCAATTTTGAAGCGGATTAACGTCCTTAAATTGCTGAAGAGGAAATAAGATGGAAGCCATCGCCAATACCTGCGCAACAATATGAGGAGGTAAGCCATGCGGGAGAAGGTAGAAACAACTCTGGATGAGATAAGGCCGTCGTTACGGGCAGACGGCGGCGATGTCGAGCTGGTGGATGTGACGGATGGTACAGTCACACTGAAGCTGACCGGCGCCTGCAGCGGCTGCCCGATGGCAACTATGACCCTGCACCAGGGGATTGAGCGAGTGCTTAAAGAGCAGATACCTGAGATAAAGGAAGTGATCGCCGTCTAATGGCAATTCTTCCGATGCCAGCGGTTCTACGTAGATAGAAGATTGACATGACCCAGATAAAACGCTTTTCCTGTCATTCTTGTAGTAAAGAGGTGGAATGTCCTCCTGGAGCGCCTCCCTGTGAGGCGCTCCAGGACTGGCTAACCGTCTCTCATTGGCAGGGAAAAGGGGCAGTTTCCCACTATAATTTCTGCTCCCTTAGTTGCCTTCATTCCTGGGTAGCTGACCAAGCCCCCAGCGTGCCTGAGATATTTCTACAGTCTTTTAACGAGGATAAACATTAGAAACAGGCAATTGGCAATACAAGAAGGCAAAGGTAAAAGATGAAGACGCTCATCTTAGGAATAGGAAACCCTATCGTAACCGACGATAGCGCAGGCCTCAAGATAGCCCAGCGGATCAAGGAGAGAAATCCTGAACTGGAAGTGATCGAGGCCTGTTCAGGCGCCCTTGGGCTCCTCGATGATGTAGCCGGCTACGATAAGCTCATCATCATCGATTCGGTTAAGACTGAAGGCGGCAAACCGGGGGAGCTATACAAGCTGGAGCTTGAAGATCTGAACCCGACCCTAGAACACGCCACATCCCACGGCCTCGATATCGCCAGTGCGTTTAAACTTGGGGAAGGACTGGGATACAAGATGCCCCAATCCGTTATCATTTATGCTGTCGAGATAAAGGATAATACCAACTTTGGCGAGGAGTGCACCAAAGAGGTAGCGGAAAGGATACCCCTTCTTGCCCAGCAAATAATGGAGGAGGAGAATCTGTGAGCGATTTCAAACCTCAAATCGTCCTTTTTTGCTGTAACTGGTTTTCCCACGACGGCGCCGACCTTGCCGGCACTTCCATATTACATGGAGCGCCCCATCTGCGGGTAATTAGAACCATGTGCTCCGGGAGAGTGGAACCATCCTTTATCTTACGCGCTTTTAAGAGCGGTGCGGATGGGGTAATGATAGCCGGGTGTTACGCCGGGGATTGCCACTACATGAGCGGTAATTACAAGTCCCAGCGCCGTGTAATGTTACTTAAGAAAACACTTCCACAGCTTGGGATTGGGCCGGAGAGGTTAAAGCTGGACTTGATTTCCGCACCTGAGGCTCCCAAGTTCCCCTCTTCAGTGAATGAGTTTATCCATGAGGTCACCGAGCTTGGCGCCCTCAATGTCGCCAAGGCAGGAGCGAATTGATATAACACAGGAGCACCAAAGCAGAAAGAAGGGCGAATTTGAGCGAGCAAATTACTGAAGAAATAGTGGCAGTCAAAGTTAGTGAGGAATCTTGTAGCGCGTGCGAGGTCTGCTACTCCATTTGCCCCTATGAGGCAATAAAAAGGGATGCCGAAACGGGCAAGGCCATCCTAGAAATAGAAAAGTGCCAGGTATGCGGCCTCTGTTATTCAGCCTGTCCCTCCAAAGTCATCGATACCATCTACTACGACTTGGATTCCCTGACCGGGTATCTGGAGCGGGCCAAGCAGAAATATGATAGTGACACACTGGTGATTATGTGTAAAGGATGCGCCCCCGACCTTGCCGGGATCGAAAGGCAATTCGGGGTGAAAAAATTCATCCCGCTATCTGTTCCCTGCGTTGGGCGCATCCCGGTGGAGGTTTTCCTCAAAGCCATAACCATGGGCATCAAGAAAATCAATGTCCTCGCCTGCGATGAGGATTACTGCCGATACCAGCGGGGAAGCCCCATCGAGGGACGTCGAATCGCCGCACTTAACATCTTGATGGAGCAGCTTGGCTACGGCACAGAAGCGATAACCCTGAAGCGTAATAGCCTGAAAGTACAGGTAAAAGAAGACCTGTGTATCGCCTGCGGCAACTGCGTCTATTACTGCCCCTGGGATGCACCCAAGCTGGTGAGCCCGGGGAACGTTAAGGTCGATATGGACGCCTGTCACGGCTGCGGCCTGTGCGTCTCGATGTGCCCCGCCTTCGCCCTGGACCTGGATAATTGGGAGAAGGATCGCATTTCGATGCTGATTTCCCAGTTAGCAGCAGAAATGGCCCCGCCCAAGGTACTGGTATTTTGCTGCCAGTGGGCTGTTTTCCCATCACTTGAGGACGAGCCCGACGAGCACACGCGCTTTATCTACCTGCCCTGTGCCGCCAGGGTTGATACCGTTCACATAGTGGAGGCTTTCCATACAGGCGTAGATGGCGTCTTGATCGCTG
Organism: Dehalococcoidia bacterium; assembly: GCA_023129355.1. Taxonomy (GTDB): domain Bacteria; phylum Chloroflexota; class Dehalococcoidia; order E44-bin15; family E44-bin15; genus E29-bin15. The sequence continues at coordinate 14,780 of JAGMCC010000005.1, forward strand.
CCTGCGCCGAAGATGACTGCAAGCTAGAGGGAGCGGGCGGGAAAACCCAGCGCCCGGTTGCGGCACTACAGAAAAGGCTGGGTGAAATAGGTCTTGGAGAGCAGCTTCACATCTTAACTGTAGCGCCAAGATATCCAGAGGCGTTCGAGAGGGAACTATTGCAGTTCAGCCAAAAAATCGCCGGCATTCAAAAAGGGGAGTCAGCATGATAGTAACGACACAAAAGCCTTTGGATGAGATCCTGGATTTTATCTCCCCCTATAAAAATATCCTGATCGTTGGTTGTGATGGATGCACCCAGCCACCGCGAGGCATAAGAGAGGCGGAAACCCTGAGCCAATTGCTCGATCTCGGCGGCAAGCTGCGAAACAAAGAGTTCAATTTTAAAGTGAACACGCTGGTGAAGCAGTGCGATTCCCATTTGACCGCGGTTGCGCTTAAGGACATGATAGACGATGATGTGGAGGCAGTGCTCTCGCTGGCCTGCGGCCTGGGGCCGCAGACTATCGCCATACTTTACCCCGAGCTTCCCGTCTTTCCGGCGCAAAATACCGTCTTTATTGGGGCTGAGGAGAGAGAGGCCGGCACCATAGAAGAAAGGTGTGCCGCCTGTGGCGACTGCGTCCTGGGCCTGACCGGAGGCATTTGTCCGGTTTCCAGATGTGCTAAAAGCCTGCTCAACGGACCCTGCGGCGGTTCGCAAAATGGCAAATGCGAGATCGATCCGGAGAAGGACTGCGCCTGGGCGCTGATTATTGAGCGCCTGGAGAAACTGGGCAGACTACAGGATTTAGAGGCAATCCAGCCTCCCAAGGATCACCAAGCAGTCGCACGACCGGGCAAGATAATGCCCTAGCAAATTCATGGTGGCAGTACCAATGGTGCTCATCAACGCGGGAAAAGCGGCGAGGATCAGCGTGCGGGGGGTAGTGCAGGGGGTTGGCTTCAGACCCTTTGTCTACCGGCTGGCTCATGAGCATAATTTGAAGGGCTGGGTGCGCAATACCTCGGGAAATGTCGAGATTGAAATTGAAGGAGATGAGGAGAGGGTAAAGAGTTTTATCACCGACCTCGAAGCCAAAGCCCCGCCACTAGCCCGCATCGAGAATATTGCCTTCACTTTCTATCCCCCGAATGGTTATACCAAGTTCGAAATCTGTAAAAGCCTGAGTCAGGAAGAGAAATACCAGCTAGTCTCGCCGGATATCGCCACCTGTGAGGATTGCCAAAGCGAGATTTTCTGCCCCACCGACCGCCGCTATCGCTATCCCTTTACTAACTGCACCAATTGCGGCCCGCGATTTACCATCATCGAGGATATCCCCTATGACCGCCCCAAGACCACCATGCATAAGTTCCAGATGTGCCCCCAGTGTCAGCAGGAATACGACGATCCCCTGGACCGCAGGTTTCATGCCCAGCCTAATGCCTGCCCCCAGTGTGGCCCCAGCTTAGCGCTGGTTGATTGTAGTGGTAACCCGGTGGCATGCGATGATGCTATTGAGGCAGCCAGCGAGCTCCTCAAAGCGGGGAGAATCTTAGCGCTCCGCGGCCTGGGCGGATTCCAGCTTGCCTGCGACGCAACCAATGAGGAAGCGATAAACCTCTTAAGAAGCAGAAAAAGGCGCCTCTCCAAACCCTTTGCCGTTATGGTAGCCACCCTGGAGGATATTGAAAGGCACTGCCTGGTATCGCCCCAGGAACGAAAGCTGCTTAAATCCGCTGAATGCCCCATCGTTCTCCTGAGTTGGAAGCATAGCTCATCCAGTATCTCCGCTGCAGTTGCTCCCAATCTAAGGTACCTCGGCGTCATGCTCCCCTATACCCCGCTGCACCACCTTCTATTAAGGGAGAGCGCCATCCCGCTGGTCATGACCAGCGGCAACATCAGTGAGGAACCCATTGCCAAGGATAACGATGAGGCGCTAAGGAGACTCACAGGAATCGCCGATTACTTCCTGCTTCATAACCGGGATATTTACGCGCGCTATGATGATAGTGTATCTATGGTGGCGGGGATGCCTCAGGTTATCAGGCGCGCCCGGGGCTTTGCCCCATATCCCATCTTACTTCCTTTCCAGTCGAAGCAAATCCTCGCCTGCGGGGCGGA
>JAGMCC010000050.1 GCA_023129355.1 Dehalococcoidia bacterium
ATGCCAGGCATATCTGACCCTGGCTATGAATTAATTTTGGCGGCTAATCGCCGAGGTATCCCGGTGGTCCCTATTCCCGGGCCGTCGGTAGTTACCACGGCGCTGGTGGTCTCCGGGCTGCCCACGGACAGGTTCACCTACATCGGCTTTCTACCGAACAAAGCCGGCGCCCGGCGCCGCGCCCTGGAATCGGTAGTCAATGAACCCGGCACCATTATCGTCCTGGAAGCGCCCCATCGAATCCCGGCGGCGCTGGAGGATATCCTGGCTACCCTCGGCGACCGGCGATTGGCCGTCTGCCGCGAGCTTACCAAGCTCCACGAGGAGGTCTTCCGGGGAACCGTAAGCGAGGCAATAGAGCATTTCCAAGAGCCGAGGGGAGAATTCACCCTGGTGATTGAAGGCAAGGGAACGAAGGGCAAGCCGCCGTTAACGGAGGCCGTGGAGAAGCAGTTGCACCAGATGTACCTTACGGGGGCTACGGCGAAAGAGGCCATAGCCGCGGTGTCCGGGGAAACGGGGCTGTCGAGAAAAGAGCTGTACCAAGCCTGGCTCAGACTGGACAAGGTCTGGGACAGAGAAAAGGATTCGTGTCAAAAATCCGGGAGGAGTTAAACAAATGCGTCGCGGCTGTATATCTTTAGGCGAAATTAAATGTGACGAGTGCCATAACACCATACCCTATCCCGACCGCTACCTGGCTGTCGACGAGACGAAGGGTGTCGAGGACGAGGAGGGCGAGACCCGGCGCTACTGCGTGGAGTGCTGCCTGAAGAAGGGCTATGCCCACTACAAAGAAGAGAAAGGCGAGCGGGTGCTGACCTTTTTCTAGGCCGGTTATTTTACCCATCTTAAGGCATCTAGTATGAACGAGAAAATATTCATCGGAGTAGCCTGGCCTTATGCCAACGGTTCACTGCACCTGGGGCAGATTGCAGGATGCTACCTGCCGGCGGATATCTTTGCCCGCTACCATCGCCTTAAGGGAAACGATGTGCTCATGGTCTCGGGCTCTGACCAGCATGGTACCCCGATTACGGTGCGCGCAGAGCAGGAGGGCAGGCCACCGAAAGAGATAGCTGACCACTATCACCAGGACTTCCTCGACTCGTGGCGGAAATTTGGCATCTCATTTGACCTTTTCACCACCACTGATACCCCCAACCATCATAAGCTGACCCAGGACCTCTTTCTGACCCTTAAGGATAAGGGCTATATTTATCGTGACACCACGGCGCTTCTCTACTGTTCCAACTGCAGCCGGTTTCTGCCCGACCGCTATGTGGAGGGGACATGCCCCTTCTGCCGCTTCGAAGGTACAAGGGGAGACCAGTGCGATAACTGCGGCAAGCCCCTAAATCCGGTAGACCTGATCGATCCCTATTGCCGATTATGCACCTCCGTTCCTGAGGTCAGGGAGTCGGAGCACTTCTTCCTCCGCCTGAGCGCATTCAACGACCAGCTCATTGAATGGGTGAGGGGGCAGTCCCACTGGAAGCAGAATGTGCGCAATTTTACCACTAGCCTTTTGACTGAAGGGCTGAAGGATCGGGCGATCACTAGGGATATTGAGTGGGGCATCCCGGTGCCCGTTGCCGGCTTCGAGGACAAGCGAATCTACGTGTGGTTTGAGGCGGTGATCGGCTACCTGTCGGCGAGCGTGGAGTGGGCAGAGCGATCGGGCGATGTGGAGAAATGGCGCCAGTTCTGGCAGGGGGATGCCAAGACCTATTACTTCGTAGGCAAGGACAATATTATCTTTCACACCATTATCTGGCCGGCAATGCTTATGGGCTATGGGGGGCTCAACCTCCCTTACGATGTGCCGGCCAACGAGTTCCTGACCCTCGAGGGGCGGGCGCTCTCCACCAGCCGCAACTGGGCGGTCTGGCTCCCCGATTATCTGGAGCGCTACGATCCCGACCCCTTACGCTACTTTCTGTCGGTGAGTATGCCCGAGGATGGGGATAGCGATTTTTCATGGCGGGAGTTTGTGCGCCGCAACAACGATGAGCTGGTGGCCACCTATGGAAATTTGGTTCACCGGGTGCTTACCATCACCTATCGCAGCTTCGATGGCCAGGTCCCCGCGCCCGGTGAATTCGATGAGCGAAGCAGCGCGCTTCTCAAGAGGGCGGAGGATGCCCTCGACACTGTAGACGGGCTGCTTCATCAGTGTCACTTCAGGGAGGCGATTAGAACGGCGATGAGCCTGGCACAGGAGGCGAATCGCTACCTCGATGAGAAGGCCCCCTGGAAAAGGCTTGAGGATGAGCGTGAGGGCGCTGCCACCAGTTTATATGTGGCCCTCTCGGTGATCTCGTGTCTAAAGACGCTTTTTAATCCCTTCTTACCCTTTAGCTCGCAGAAATTGCACCAGCTTCTCGGCTTGGAAGGGAGGGTGGAGGATGGTGGCTGGTCGATAGCCAGGCTATCACCCGGTCGACAGCTAGCCCCTCCCCAGCCCCTTTTTACCAAGCTGGATGAGGAGATAGTAGCTGAGGAGGATGCCAGGTTGGAGCATGCCCGTATTAGTTGATTCTCATACCCATATCGATATGCGCCTTTACAATAGGGACCGCGACCAGGTGTTGGAGAGAGCCAGAGGGGCCGGGGTAGCGGCGTTGGTCGATGTGGGCTGCGACCTCAATTCCAGCAGGGCGGCAATAAGGCTCGCGGCGCAATATTCGGAGGTTTTCGCCGCGCTAGGGTTTCATCCCCATAGCGCTGCCAAGATGATGGATAGTGACCTGGAAAGACTGTCTGAGCTGGCTCAGAACCCTAAGGTGGTCGCCATTGGGGAGATCGGGCTTGACTTTTATCGCAATCTATCACCAAGGGAGGTCCAGGTCGAGGCCTTCAAAAAGCAGCTGGCATTAGCCTGCAGGCTTAAGTTGCCGGTGATCGTTCACTGCCGCGATGCTCAGGAGGAGGTACTCCGCATACTTACCGAGTGGGCTTATGGAGCGGGTAGAGCGAAAGAACCTTTAGGAGTGCTCCATTGCTTTAGCGGCGATAGGGAGCTTAGCCAGAGGTATATTGAGATGGGCTTCCTCCTTTCCATTGCCGGTCCCATTACATACCCCTCTTCCCATGCCCTGGAGATTGCATATCACGTACCGTTGGACAAGCTTCTTATTGAGACCGATTGCCCCTTTCTTACCCCCCAGCCTCATCGGGGCAAGAGGAATGAGCCAGCGAATGTGTCTTTCGTCGCTGAGAAGATCGGCGAGATCAGGGGGGTGCCCAGCGATGTGGTGGCGGAGCATACCACTGCGAACGCGGTCAAGCTCTTTGGGTTACCCCTTTAATTGAAAGGAGTCTTTTGTCCATCGCTTCTATCTACGAACCAATCCAGGAAGGCCTGGGGATGGTGGAGGAGAAGCTAAAAGACTTTGCCCGGGTGGATTTCCCCTGGATAGTTGAGCCATTGACCTATGTTCTAGAGAGCAGTGGCAAGCGGATCCGCCCCGGGCTTACCCTGCTTGCGGGCAGGTTTTATCGCTACGACCTTGAAACGTTGATTCCGATGGCCACCGCTATCGAGCTGTTCCACAATGCCACCCTTGTTCACGACGATGCGGTGGATAAGGCTTTGTTGCGGCGGGGCAAGACTGCAGTGAATAGCCTCTGGGGGGAGGGCATCGCCGTGCTTCTGGGGGACTACCTTTTTTCCATCTCCGCTGATCTGGTTTGCAGTATTGGCAACTTCAGGGTGATGAGCCTTTTCGCCAAGACACTAACAGAGATATCCAGCGGTCAGTTGAGAGAGACTTTTAACGCTTACAGCTGGCGCCAGGATCGCGAGGGCTATTATGAGCAGATCTATAGCAAGACTGCCTCACTCTTCGCTGCCGCCACCGGTACCGGGGCGGTGTTGAGCGAGGCCCCGGAGGAAGCGGTGGCGGCGCTCACAAGCTACGGGAGTAATCTGGGTATGGCCTTCCAGGTGGTGGATGATGTCCTGGACGTTATCGGCGATGAGGGGGAGATGGGAAAGCCGGTGGGCAGTGATCTCTTACAGGGCACCCTGACACTGCCGATAATCCTCCTTGTGGAGCAACATCCCCAGGACAACGTCCTGGGGGAGCTACCTGAGAAACCGGGGGATCAGGTGGAGGTGGCGCGGGTTATTGAGATGGTGCGCAACTCGCCTGTTGTTGACGAGTGCTACCAGATCGCCGGAGGCTTCCTATCCCAGGCATGCGGCGCTCTGGAGGGGCTGCCGGATAACGTCAGCCGCCGGTCGCTCCTCGATCTGGCAGACTACGTCATTGAGCGCCGCAAATAAACTACCCCTCCCTCCTCAGCCGGTCCAGCCACGCCACCGACTTCACCTCCCGCTCCAGAATATACCTGATGTAGTGGCGCATGAGGCGCTCCAACTCCCGCGATAGCTCTTCATTCATCCTCACCCGGCTGGCTCTTTGGTAGTCTCCTTGTTGCAGGAGTCGTGTCACTTTGAGGGCATTTAATGAGATGGGTTGGGATAGTGGCTCCTTTTCCCCACATGCGGGGCAGAGCACCCCGCCACTGCTGGCGCTGAAGAAGTTGGCAGTCGGCTCCAGGGGCGATTTGCAGCCCAGACACTGGTGAAGCTCGGGCTTGTAGCCCAGGTGGGTGAGGAGGGATAACTCGAAGTAGCGCAGGGTGAGATCCCCATTATCGGTCTCGCAGAGCCGGTGTAGCGTGTCAAGGAGCAGCTTATAGGCAGGGTAGTTCTCTACGTGTTCTGCGGTAAACTGCGCCACCAGCTCGACAGCATAGATGGCGAGGCTGGCGCGCCACAGGTCGCTTCTCAAGGGGAGGAAGCTTGAGATGGTCTGCGATTGGGTGATGATGTCCAGGTTCTGCCCCCGTGCCAGCATCAGGGAGCAGTGGGTGAGAAGCTCAAGGTGGCCTCCCATCTTGCTCCTGGGGCGGCGCACCCCCTTGGCGATGGCGCTCAATTTACCCAGGTTGGGGGTATAGAGGGTGAGGATCTTGTCCGCCTCCCCCAGGTTTATTCGTTTGAGGACAATGGCTTCGGTCTTATAAACCTTTGGCGCGGTCATCTTTTCGCCTTATCGCCCTGGGGCAGTCCTGTCATTACAGCGCTTCCAGTCTTTGCAAAGTGCAAACGTTTGGGCGAATCTTTCGTTGCGCGATATCGTTACGACGGTTGTAGTATCTCTACGAGCTCGATTTCAAAAGTCAGGTCTTCCCCTACTAGAGGATGGTTAGCATCAACCGTCACGCCTGCTTCGGATACGTTGAGCACGGTTACTGGAAACGGTTGGCCGGAAGCATCTTTCATGTACAATTGCTGACCTACCTCCGGCACGAAGCCCTCCTCGAACTGGCTCCAATTCAGCGTTACTACTAGTTCTTCATAGTACGGGCCGTATGCTTCATCCGCCGGGATGTGGACAATTGTCGATTCGTTGAGGCTCAGCCCGATTACCGCCTGCTCAAAGCCGGCGAGATATTTACCATCGCCTATTGTAAAATTCAGGGTGTGGCCGCCTTGCAGTTCGGAAGAGTCAAACACCGTGCCGTCATCCAGTGTGCCTGTGTAGAGAACCCTAACGGTATCACCATCTTTTGCCGTTACTTCCTCCGCACAACAAGCTGACATAAAAATTGAGCCAACCAGTAGTGCCATTACCATGAGAACCGACGCAAATCTTCTTGTCATCTTTCCTCCCTTAATGTAGTAAGATTCTTATCATCATCAGACATGGGCGAAATCGAGGATATGGATATCTCACAAACCGGGTCTCCCTGCATCATGCTTCTAAGAATATTCACCTCGCCTTCGAGGCCACAGGCTGCTAACCACCCTTCGTGTCGAGCTCCGCAGGCGCACTCGTATGTTTTAGTGCCCCCAGCCTTACGGACCTCTTCAAACCCGTAACATTTTGTAGTGATACCAATAAAAGAGTCCTCACCGGTCACCTTGATTTCCCCTTCTAGCATTGGTGGCGGAAAATACACCTCGCAGGCAATCTTTTGAATCTTGATGAAGTCCGCGGCAGTTTTTATCTCGCTGCTCTGCGTTGCCTCCAGCAGCCGCTTAATTTCTGTCCTACCTATAGATCTCACTGCATCCTTGTTTAGTTTATTGGCTACGTCAAATCCGCATTCCAAACCAACTTTCAAATACCATCTTGCGTCATGCGAAGCCCAGTTTTGACGTAGGAGCTGTGCTTTCACTTCCGGGGTCAATCTCTCTCTCAACTTATCCAGTTCTATAGCCATATAACCTCCTACCAGGTCTCTCCTATACTTATTGAAATCCGATATTCAGGCGGGCATCAGATCGCAATAGTTCGCTTTTTCGCCCCGGGGCAATCATGGCATTAGTATACAGCAAAACAATGGTAACTAGCATTCTCTTTGCTTCGACACCATGTTCTGTAACTTGCCGCCGGGGCATGTATTCCTTATCGCGCAGGCGGGGCAAATTGCCAGGAAGAATGCGATGTAATATGCAATGTTCAATGCAAAATAACTAATCGCCAGCGGGATACTTATATCGGCAATCCAGAACAGCGGGAAACCGATCAGGCCGAGCAGTGAGAGAAAGGCGATAGCTGCGAACCAATCGAATAGCCTTTTTGACCTCCTGACCCTTTTCCTGAGGATTATTTTTGCCAGTGTGCCTGAGGGTATGATCCCGGCAACCGCCGGGCAAAACCCGCCAGCGTACGGGCAATCCTGGTAGGCACAGCAGTAGGCCTGAGACAGGTTAGCCATGACAAAAAGTGAGATGAATACGAGGGAAATAGCGAAACTGATAGACCAGAGGTATACCGCAACCAGGATGAGCAATATTAAGAACGGTACCGTCAGTATGAAGTAGGCCCGTTTTCTGCAGTAGGGAACACATGACATATCCGGTCTTTTTTCACTAGGCATCATTGTGTTTCTTTAGCACAGCCGCATCGCCATCACTGAGTTCAGGGCGCTCCTGACAATATGCTTTATACCTGTTTGTAACGTGCGACCGGGCTGCCTCACCACTTGATGGTACTTGCTGTCAGCCACCGTCTGTCCAGGGGGCAGCCCACGGCGGAGAAAAGACAGTTTAAACACCTTATACGACTGATCCTGCACACGAGCTTCGTGTTGTTCTCCGTCTCATATTTGCGGATTTCGTCTCTCAGCTTGCCAGCTATCGCGCTACCAGACTCTTTGATTTCTTTCAGGGAGAAGGCCGGCCTTGAATATAATCCATTTAATTTACTTTTTCCCTACTATGCCCTTGATAATGTCGAGGAGTTTTTTACTGTAAATCTCCTGCTTATAATGAACCTCGCAGGGAAACTCGCCGCATCTTGAGCAGTGATCCACCTTATTCTTTATAGCACACTCGAGTATAAGGCAGGGTTGCCCCATTGCTGCTTTGAACTTCTCCGCCTTCTCCGGCGCTTTCGGGTCGGTCCCCGGCACGCAACCATCCATGGGGCAAAACCCTTTCTCTCGAAGCCCGCAGACTTCACAGGCTAATCCACATGCGCTTGGCATATCGCACCTCCCCTTTTATTATATTCTAGGTGTATGTACACTTTTCCGCAAATTTCGGCTAACGGTATTAGTATATACGACGTTACGATCGATTTATTTCCGTTTACTTCTACGTTCCGAGGCAATCCTGGCATAACAGCCTTTTTATATTTTATAAAGTGCGAAGCCTCTGGAGAATGGAGTGAGCCTTCTATCACTTTTACCCCGATCTTGGTATTCCTATCCATCTTGGCGTCCTGTTCATATACTCGCGATAGGCATCTCCATACTTCTCGAGACAAGAGCGTTCTTCAAGAACTGCACTTATAAATGAAATAATTGAATACACAATCGAAAACAGTAGAAAAACCCACGAAGCTGAAGCTATACCAACCCCTATAAACATCACCAATTGGGTGATGTACGTAGGGTGTCTCGAATAACGGTACAGTCCTTTGGCAAGCGGCTCCCTGTCAATTGGGGTAGTGGCAAATCTCACGATAACTGCGGTGTAGGCAATTAATCCCACCATAGAAATGGGGAAACCTACGTAAAACCATATCGTCCCTAATTGTAACGGTAGGAAAATAGAGTATATAACGGCAAGAAGCCAGACTATCCACATGATAGGGTAAAGCTTCCTCTCAATCTCACCGTGTGGCCTTTCTATTTCTCGCCTTAAGCCGCTATGAACTAGCATAAGTAAAGGCAGAGGCAAGAAATGATAAAGCATGAAAATCCAGGCATT
>JAGMCC010000051.1 GCA_023129355.1 Dehalococcoidia bacterium
GAGATCGCCCGTGACATCGCGATCAACACCGCACCGCTCTCGGTCGGGATTACCAAGCGGCTGCTATGGGAGAGCCTCACCCTCACCCGTGCCGAGGTCGGTCGCCAGGAGACCGAGTTGCATCATCACTTGATGGGACGTTCCGATGCACTCGAAGGTGTCGTAGCCTGGCTCGAACGCCGCCCGCCGCAGTGGAAACTCAGCGTGAATAACGACTGGCCTGAGTGGCCAAGCTGAGATGATAAAACTATTGCCTGATACGGTCCTTTGCTAACCAAGTACAACCGGAATAGCATTGAGCCAGCTACATGTGGCGTCGCAAAATATTAACAACCGGACTCAGCTCGTATTAGAACCTAAGGAAATCAATCGTGTTGTGCTTTTTTAAACATGAATTTTTCTACTCTAGCTACCGGTGTTTGACAGAACCGTCTGCAGACCAAATAAAGAATCAGAAGCTACAGTAGTAACGGCTTAGTAAGTCAGGGCTAGCTTTTCCTAGCGTAAAGACCAAGGCGAGGGGGAAGAGGGTTAGTTTCCGGCAGCGTAACGACTAGGGCAAAAATGAGAATCCTGTCCCAAACCTATTGACAAATCGGCTTAACCGTGCTAGTCTCTTGCCAAACTTCTAAAGGAGGGTGGAATGCAAGCCTACTGTATGAAGTGCAGGAAAAAGGTAGAGATCAAGAACCCGAGGTCGATCACAATGAAGAATGGGCGGCCCGCAACTCAGGGCAACTGCCCAAACTGTAACACCAAGGTATTTCGAATCGGCAAGTCGTAGGATTGCCTTGCGGCGTTCCTGATCCGACAGAGACACCCATTAACCGCTGCCCCAACCTGGTATTTTATAACCTGAGTGTGCTGGGTAGGTTGAGGGTAGAGAATTTATCGCTCCTGTGTCGAGTTATTTATTATTATGGCGCAGGAGCGATTTCATATTTACGTCAATCCTACTATGGCAACGGCGACGGTGCATGCCGGTGGCATCCCACCCATGTTATGGGTCAACCCTAACTTGGGGTTCTTTATCTGGCGTGGGCCGGCCCTTCCCTGAAGCTGAAGGTAAATCTCGTAGAGCATCCTAAGACCGCTAGCACCGACGGGGTGCCCGAAACATTTGAGTCCACCATCGGGCTGCACCGGCAAACCCCCATCGAGGTCGAAGAAGCCGCCCTCGATATCACCCCTGCACTTCCCCCTGGGGCTGAACTGGAGGTCCTCCATAATCGTGGCCTCGGTTATGGAGAAGCAGTCATGGACCTCGGCCATACCGATCTCCTGGCGAGGGTCCTTTATCCCCGCCTCGGCATAGGACGCCAGCCCGGCACGATAGGTCTCCTCCACATGGGTGAAGTCGTAATCGCTCCTCACCGGGCCTTCGGCAGGGCCAACACACATCTGTACTGACTTAATATAGACCGGGTCAGCCTTAAATTTCTTAGCGTCTGCGGCGCGCACCACAATAGCGGCTGCTCCGCCATCACTTACGCCGCAGCAGTCGAAAAGCCCCAGCGGCCATGCAATTATGGGAGCATTCATTACCTGCTCAATGGTAAGCTCCCGGTGAAAATGGGCCTTTGGATTCAGGTTGCCATTATGGTGGCTCTTCACCGAAATGTGCGCCAGCATCCTCTTGCCTTCATCCGGGCTAAGGTTGTAGCGGTCGAAGTACCTCGTCGCCATCATGGCAAATATGGCCGGTGCGGTGGTTGCCACGCCTCCCACACCCGCGGTACCCCCAGGAGCGGTGCTAATTAGGCCAGCGATACCCATATCCTTCAGCTTCTCCGCGCCCACCGCCAGGGCAATATCAACCACGCCGGAGGCCACCGCATAGGAAGCGTTGCGGAGCGCGTCGGTGCCGGTGGCGCACATATTCTCCACCCTGGTTATCGGCTTGTACTGCAGCCTAAGGCCGGCCAGGCCCAGGCCGGCCATTCCGGTGACCTCCTGCCAGTTACCCACCCAAGCCGCATCGATATCCTTAGGCTCGATCCCGGCGTCCTCATAGGCCTCATAGGCGGCGTCGACCATCAGGTCGCTGGCGCTCGTATTCCAAAGCTCACCGAACTTGGTGCAGCCCATTCCAATTATGGCTACTTTATCCTTTATGCTCTCTGCCATTTCATCCTCCTTAGTTTTCCCACTCTTTATCGTTGCCTGGAGTTTTCGACAGGTTTGCTGTTTAATGTCTTCCCCGACTCCCCTTTGGTAGCCTCTTTATCACATTACCCTCTTACCGGCCGTGCTTTCCAGTAGTAGTTATGTATCCCGCGATCGAAGTACATCTCCCTCAATACCATCTCCACCGGCATACCCACCTTTACCTGATCCGGGTCACGATCGGTCAGCTCAAACCACCCTCGACCGCCACCCTCGAAGTCTATGAAAACAGGTGTACCGGGGGGATCGATAACGTCCGCCAGCAGGTCAAGAGAATAGGTGAAGATATGGCCTCTCTTGTCGGAGAAGCGGTAATCCTCGAATTGATCCTTGGCCTGGCAGTAGTAGCACACCCTGATGGGCGTCATGCCGCCCACGCCGAAAGGCATCTGGTATTGCACATTGCCGCATACCTTGCACTTGTCTCCGTAAAGGCGAAGTACCTCCTTGCGACTGCGCTTCAGCGCTGTCAGTGAAGTGTATGGTATCTCCGGCCGGCGGGCGCGCTCCACGGTAACCAAACCACGCCAGCGAAGGTAGGTGGCATAATTGGTAAGCACCCGCTTCGACGCCAGGTAACCCTTGGTGGCGCGCCGGTCATGTACCTTTTTTTTCTTAATCGCATCCGTTACCTCAATGAGGAAGGCGTCGGCCCCATTTCCATAGTTGGCAAAGAGGATCTTGTCCCCTGGCTTGGCCTCTTCCAGAGCAGCGACCAGCATCATCATCGCCAGCGCTGTGCCCGTATTGCCCACCGTCATGAAGAATGGCTCCTGGATCTGCTCCATGCCAAAGCCCAGCCCTCCTGTTAGCTTGCCATGCCTTCTTATATCGATAGGGGCACTAACCACTACCTTGGCGAAATCCTTCGCCTCAAGCTTATGTTTCTTCATCAACCCGGATATCGCCTGCGGAAGAATGGCGGAGTAGCCTTCATCGAGCACCATCCTATCCTCCCAAGAACGTATAAAGGTATCACCATCGGCGCGCCACTCACCGGTAAATTCGTCGGAGACGAAATAGTGGTCTACAATAGTCGCAATAACATCCTTGTCTCCAATAAGAAGTGCGGCGGCGCCGTCACCATAGGACCCCTCGACAAAACCGCCCGGTGCCGGCATACGAGTGTCGGCAGCAGTCACCACAATGCTCCTGGCCGTCCCCGCTTTGACCGCATCCAGGGCCGAAGCGATAGCGATAGTGCCGCCCCGTAGCGAGTTGGCAAAATCGGCGGTTCGGATCTCGCTTCCCATATCGAGCGCCGTGGCGATAATGGTGGAACACTGCTTCTCCTTGTAGGGATAGGTGGTGGTGGCAATATACAAGCCACCGATCTTCTTAGGGTCGGAACCATGCAAACAGTCGTTGGCCGCTTCCCAGGCCATCGTTACCGCATCCTCATCGTGACTGGCCATTGCCTTTTCCCCTGGTATGGGAAAACCACCCCAGGCTTTATAAATTTCCTCCCGGTTTAGCCGATGGTACGGGATGTATGCGCCGTAAGAAGTTATCCCAACCATTCAAAACACCTCCTTATAGATATTTACTAGCCGTTTTTAACAGTATATGGAGGCTATCTAAAGCCCCCATAAACAGTGTCACCTATCAATTAGTGCTACCTCGAATACTAATAAGGTCATCTAGCCGATCACCTCCGCTTCAAAAAGCTCTCTGATGCGGGTCTTATCATAGCCGAGCTCGAGCAGTATCTCCTCCGTATGCTGCCCGAAGCGCGTGCTCCAGTTCCTCACCTCAACCGGGGAATCCGAGAGCTTGTGCATCGAGCCGACCTGCTTTATGCGGCCCAGGGTGGGGTGATCCGCCTCGATAATCATGCGACGTGCGATCAACTGGGGATCGGATTCCACCTCGTCGATATCATAAACCGGAGCAACGCATGTATCTTTCTGTCGCAGCAGTGCGACCCACTCATCCTGCGTTTTGGTCAAAAAGGTCTCCCTGAAATATTTAAACATCTCCTCCCGCTTCTCTCCCTCCGCGTACTGATGCTCGAGGAAATGCTGGCAACCGAGAAGCTCGCACAGGTTAGCATAAAACCACGGCTCTAGCGCGCCGATACTGATGTATTTCCCGTCCTTGGTTTTATATACATTATACCAGGGATAGTGGCCGGTGAACATCGTCTCCCCCTTTTTAGGGACCATCCTATTATGTAGATAAGGGGTTATCTGAATGGAGGTCAGTTCCACCACTGCGTCTGTCATGGACATATCCACAAACTGCCCCCTGCCAGTCCTCTCCCTGGCCATTAACGCTGCCAAAATCCCAATAGCAGCGGACATTCCGCCAGCAGCGAAGTCCGCGATTATTGCACCCGGAATAATAGGCGCCCCGCCCACAGGCCCGGTCATCCCTAACAGACCACCGATAGATATGTAGTTAATATCATGTCCCACCAGATCGCGATAGGGCCCGTCTTGCCCGTAGCCGGTCAGTGAGGCATACACAATTCGCGGGTTGATCTCTCTTATGGCATCGTAGTCAACCCCCAAGCGTTTCACCACCCCGGGCCGGAAACCTTCCATCACCACATCAGCCCTTTTGGTTAAATCATAGAAAATACCGCGGCCCGCTTCCGCCTTTAGATTCAGTCCTATAGTCCGACAGTTCCGAAATCCGGGCTGCATAGCCGGATCGAACAAAAACATGACCGGTCCGCCACGGCGTTCGGGATGAGCTTCATATATCTTTATCACATCAGCGCCCAGATCGCCCAACGTATTAGCGCAGAAAGGGCCGGGGCCGAGCCAGGCCATGTCAAGTATCTTTATTCCTTCAAGAGCTAATGCCATCTTTTCACCAATATATTAAGTATGCTAAAAATCCGCTACTAACCCGTTTTGCTCGCTAATTCGGCTAAATCCAGAGGTTCACCCTTGGATGGGTCTCGCTCAAGGCTGATCGCGCCAATGGGGCAAACATCTTCACAAACGCCGCATCCCATACACTTCGCCGAATCAATAACAGCCACCTCATCACCCATGCTAATCGCATTGAAGGAGCAGCAGTCATCGCAACTGCCGCATCCGTTACAGTCATCGCCCACATGGGCAAGATAACCCGAAGAGGCGAGGATAGGGATGGACCCCTCTAACTGATTCCACATCCTCACCCCAAGACAGCAACAACTGCAGCAATTGCAGATGGCGAAGAATTTACCTCCCATATCCTTTTTAAAGTAGGCGCAGTGAACATGGCCCCGCTCGTGCTCTGCCTCTATGATACTGACCGCCTCCTCCTGCGAAATCTTGCGGAAATCCGGGTTCTGGTCAGCAATGAAGGAAGCTCCAGGGTCTCCTACGAAAAGGCAGACCTCCATGGGGTGACATGGATTCTCAGAAGCCTTGCGGCAGGCACATATCCCTACCGCAATTGATTGCGGGTTTTTAAGGATGATATCCTTAGCCACCTTAAACGGGATCACCTGCTCGGGCGTAATCAAAGACAGGTCGGTTTTCTGCGTAACCAGCTTTATCGCGTCCGTCAACTTCACCACCTTACCGTGATAGTAGCTGGTGTCGAAACTGGGTGACCTCTCAGCGATACGCTGAATAGCCGCCATGAGCAACTGGTCAATCCCTGCTTCTGGAAGTTCCTCGCGCTCTTTGGGGGATAAGCCAGATGCTAAAAGCGCATGGTGCATAAAGTGGTCGATATACTTCATGTAAACGAAGGCAGAAAAGAAGTCGCTCTTCTCATCTTCAGGATAATCATCATATAGCGCTTTGGTCGAATCATCCATCACATACTCCTTCTAGGTTGACTCCAATTCACAATCATCGGGGTGAGTGATAGCAACTAATTATTTCTTCCCCTGCGCTCGCCGCCATTGGACATAGATCCTGGTGCCCTCATCCATCGAAATCTTGGGCTCCCATCCCAGCTCCTTCCTGAATTTGGAGCCGTCGATGTACATCCCGTCTTCGAAGAGTCGCAGATCGGTACGGGTTAGAAAGGGCATCTGTTTGGCACGCCGCAACTTCGCCCACCACTCCATCAACGCAGCTACGGCGTAGACTAGACCTAAGGGAATGTTCCATTGGCGCTCCGACTTGCCCAAGGCCCGGGCGAGGGCAGCAGCGAAGTCGCGAAACCGACGCTCTTCGGGTGGGGCTATGTTGTAGACCTGTCCCACGGTTCGGTCACTGCTGGCTGCCAGGATGGCACAGTCAGCGACGTCGGAGGCGAAAACCAGGGCTGACCTTGGATTCGACTTTCCCGGCCACATTACGATGGGCCTATTCACAAAACCGAAAAACCGGTCGGTGAGGAGCCGGTCCCTCGGTCCGTAGATCATCGATGGCCTGATCACAGTGACCTGGAGCTTACCCTGTTTGTGGTAGTCAAGGGCCATCTTGTCGGCCTGCAGTTTGGCCCAGTGATAGTAGGTATCGAGATTGAAGGCTAGTTCGGGCGACGTTGCCTCGTCGGCGGGGGTATCACGTGAATGGGCCTTTCCATAGATATCCGCGGAGCTGACGTAGAGAAATCGGGAGACCCCGGCCTCGGTGCTGGCCCTGAGCATATTCTCGGTGCCCTTCACGATGCAAGCCTCGAACTCCTCCCACACCCCCCATCCCGGTGTAACCTTGGCCGCAGCGTGGAATACCAGATCGATCCCGTCAACCGCAGGGAGCAGGCTATCATAATCCTCGATGTCGCCGAAGACGATCTCAGCCCCGGTAGTTTTTAGGTGACTGATATTGGATGTCACACGGGCTAAGGCGCGCACCTCATGGCCCTGCGCCAGCAGGGCTTCTACAATGTGGCTCCCTAAAAGTCCCGTGGCCCCGGTAACCAGGGCCTTCATGCTGCCATCCCTACGTGAGCTATATCTGCGCCTACTACCTCTCCTTTGCTTCCACCTTCGATTCCACTCCTCGTAGTGAGCCTAATCATTAACTTAACCCCTTTTAATCGAGAGTGACCGCTGAACTATTTCTTCCCTTGCGACCGACGCCATTGGACGTAGAGCCTAGTGCCCTCCTCTACCGAGACCTTGGGTTCCCATCCCAACTCCCTCCTGGCTTTAGAACCATCGATGTGCATCCCCTGGTTGAGAAACCGCATGCCAGAACGGGTTAGATAGGGTATATTCTTCTGCCGCCGCAGCCGCGCCCAACTCTCCATCGATGCGCACCATAGGTAGCCGACGAAGTACGGTATAGTTATCTGAATCTTGCGCCCGCCTATAGCCCGTATCATGGCATCGCCATAATCACGAAACCAGATCACCTCTGGGGGAGCGATGTTATATATCTCTCCCACCGCCTTATCGCTGGTGGCAGCAAGAATGATACAATCAGCCACGTCGGTAACATAGACTATGGCTGTTCGAGGATTCGACCTCCCTGGCCACACTATAATGGGCACGCTGAATTGACGGTAGGATTTATCGCTGAGGAGTTTATCCCGGGGGCCATAGACCATACAGGGCCTGGCCACGGTTACCGAAAGCTTGCCCTGTTTGTGGTAGTCGAGAGCTATCTGCTCAGCCTGTAGCTTGGCATGGTCATAGAAGGTATCATATTTGAAAGTAGCAATCCAAGGGGGTGTGGACTCATCGGCAGGGGTGTCTCCATAAGAGGCTTCACCTAACACGGTGCCGGAGCTGATGTAGACAAAGCGTTTGACCCCAGCCTCGGCGCTGGCGCGAAGCATATTCTCGGTGCCCTTAACCGTGGTCTTCTCGAAATCCTCCCACTTTCCCCATCCCGGCATCACCCGGGCTGCGGCATGGATCACCACGTCCACCCCCTCGACAATGGGGCATAGGCTATCATAATCCTCAATGTCGCCGAAGACGATCTCAGCCTCGGTAGTTTTTAAGTGGCTGATGTTGGATGTCACACGGGCTAAAACACGCACCTCATGGCCCTGCTCCAGCAGGCGTTCTACAATGTGGCTCCCAATATATCCAGTGCCACCGGTAACCAGCATCTTCATTATGCCCTCCTCACTGAACCATAGTTACCTCTATGCCAATTAGCCTCCCCTCGCTCCCACTACCCTATCGCCACTTC
>JAGMCC010000052.1 GCA_023129355.1 Dehalococcoidia bacterium
TAGCGGAGGTTTTTGGTACTATTCTGTAGGCTCTACTCGTTGGGATCTGTATTTATGGAGCATAGCTAAGGGTTCATTCTGACATAACGTAGAGGTCGAAAAAAGGAGCGAGAGTTGGATCTTTATCTACTGTCACCTGAGATAAGCCTCTTGACCCTGGCTCTGGTGGTCATCCTCCTAGACCTGTTCATCGAGCGAAAGTGGATCTTGGGTTGGGTGAGCGTTGTGGGGCTCATCATGCCAGCCGCCTTCACCTTATCCCTATGGGGGAGAACTGAGACCTCTTTCGGCGGCGCGCTGGCTGTTGACCATTTTTCACTCTTCTTCCACATCTTTTTCATAGTAGTGGCAGCGCTGGTACTCCTATCCTCCACCGAGTACTCCCGCAAGTTCGCCGCCTTTCGTGCGGAATACTATGCCTTAGTCCTCCTTTCCGCCACCGGCATGATGCTGCTGGCATCCACCAGGGAGCTGATCTCTATCTTCGTCGCTTTGGAGTTGACGGGTATCTCTCTTTATGTCCTAACCGGCTTTCTCAAGGACCCCAAGTCCAGCGAGGCGGGATTGAAATACCTGCTCCTCGGTGCGGTGGCCAGTGCGGTGTTGCTCTATGGCATGGCGCTGGTTTTCGGGCTTACCGGCACCACTTATCTTGACGGGATCGCCGCAGCTATTTCCGCTGAGGGGCTGTTGGGTAGTCCGGCGCTCCTCATGGGCATAGTGTTACTGGTGGCCGGATTTGGCTTCAAGATCGCAGCCGTCCCCTTCCAGATGTGGGTCCCCGATGTTTATGAAGGGGCGCCCACACCCATTACCGCTTATCTCTCCGTGGCCAGTAAGGCGGCGGGCTTTGCGGTAATATTAAGGGTTTTTTATGAGGCCCTGGGGGCGGCAAGCCTGGACTGGGGTATGATCTTCGCCGTGCTCGCCGCCATCACTATGACCGTGGGCAATGTGGTGGCCATCGCCCAGAAAAACATCAAGCGCATGCTGGGGTACTCTAGCATCGCCCAGGCAGGCTACCTGATGATAGGGCTGGCTGCGGTTACCACCACCGGGAGCAGCGCTTTAGTCTTCTTCCTGGTATGCTACACCCTCACCAATCTGGGAGCATTTATCGCCATCATCGCCATCTCCAATAAGATCAATAGCGATGATATCGGCGACTACTCCGGGATGGCGAAGCGCGCCCCCATCCTTTCCGCAGCCCTTGCACTTTGCCTCATCTCCCTCACTGGCATCCCGCCCACCGCGGGGTTCATGGCCAAGCTCTATATCTTTAACGCCGGCGTTGACTCTGGGCTGGTCTGGCTGGTGATCATCGCCGTGATTAACACAGTGATTGCCGCATACTACTATCTCAGGGTAGTGCGGGTGATGTATTTGGGCACTCCGTTATCGGAGGAGCGGGTGCCCTCCTCAGGGGCGCTTCGTGCCGCCCTCTCCTTCGCCTGCCTCGGTGTCTTGGTGCTCGGTATATACCCCTGGATGCTTTTGAAGGTTGTAGAGACTGCCGCTGGTATCTTTCTACCTTGACAGCACTTTAGCGCAATGATAGACTTCGCAGTGCAACTCAGTCTTTGAGTTTTTGTTGATTTGATTAGGTTTTGAGAGCGGCTCTTGAAGAGAGTGGGAATTCTCTATCACCCCAAAATCGCTGCTGCTAAGGCTTTTGCCGAGGAGCTGGCCGGCTATCTGCCCTCCCTAAATGCGGTTGTTTGGCTTTGTTCTGCCTGGGATGAGGAAGATGCCAGGACTCAGGTTGGGAGTACGGAACTGATCCTCAGCGTTGGTGGCGATGGCACCATATTGCGGGCGGCGCGTGCTGTGGCCCCTCAGGCAATTCCCATTGTGGGGATAAATCTGGGTAGGCTCGGGTTTATGACCGAGTTGAGTATTGAGGAGGCTCGCGATAAGCTTGCTGCCTTATTGGCAGGGGAGGGTTGGGTTGACGAACGGGCTATGCTTCAGGCGGAGCTAGCAGGCAAATGGACCTATCATGCCTTGAACGACGTCGTCTTGGGACGAGGTACCGTATCCAGGGTTATTTATGTAGAGACCACTATCGATGGTACTCCTTTAACCACCTATAAAGCGGATGGGGTGATCATCGCTACTGCAACGGGGAGCACGGGTTACTCACTGGCCGCTAGTGGTCCCATCCTTTATCCCCAGTCTAGGGAGATCCTATTAAACCCCATTTCCCCCCACCTTACCTTCGCCCATGCCCTAGTGCTTCCGCCTGCAGCTATCGTTGAGTTAAAAGTGCGTACTGACCATCAGGCGATACTGAGCATCGATGGACAGATTAACCTGACACTGGAGAGCGGGGACACCATTAGGGTCAGCCTCAGCCCTCACGCGGCCCGTTTTCTGAGAGCACAGCCTCCAGCCTTCTTCTACAGCACCTTAATGGAGAGGCTGGTGTCAAAATGAAGGCTGAAAAGGCGCGCATTGATGATATATCTCAAATTCACAAGCTGGTTAACTACTTCGCCGATAAGGGAGAGATGTTACCCCGCGCCCTGAGCGAACTTTATGAAAACATGCGGGACTTTTTCGTGGTCCGCCATGGGGAGCAGTTGGTTGCCTGTGCCGCGCTTCATGTATTCTGGTCCGATCTCGCCGAGATCCGGGCTGTGTCAGTAGTTGAGGAGATGCAGGACCAGGGGGCCGGTGCCCTGCTGATCCAGGCCTGCCTTGAAGAGGCTAGAAGTATGGGCATCGAAACCATCTTCTGTCTCACCTATATGCCCGATTTCTTTGAGCAGTTTGGCTTTCGCCAGGTGGACAAAATGGAGCTGCCGCGCAAGATCTGGGGGGAGTGTTTGCGTTGCCCCAAGTTCCCTGACTGCGATGAGGTAGCCCTGATATATGAACTGGGATCTTCACGCTGATGGAGGAGCGAACCTTAGAGAGCATGCAAATATATGAGGGGCGTCTGGTGAACCTTCGCGTCGATAAGGTGATGCTGCATGAGGGCAGGGAGACCACGAGGGAGATAGTGGAGCACCCAGATTGCGTCGCCATTGTGGCAATCGACGCGGAGGATAATGTCATCCTGGTGCGCCAGTTTCGCCACGCGGTGGCACGGGAGCTTTTGGAGATCCCTGCCGGTGGCATTGAACCCGGTGAGGAACCTCTCCAGGGTGCCCTCAGGGAGCTTGAGGAGGAAATCGGGTATATCGCAGGGAGGATGGAGCGGCTTGGTGGGTTCTACAGTAGCCCGGGATACTCCACTGAGTTTCTGTACCTCTTCCTCGCCACCGAGCTTGAGCCTAGCCCGAGCCGGGCCCAGAAGGATGAGATTATCGAGGTGGTACCCATCCCTTTGAAACAGGTTCGCAGCCTGATTACATCTGGCGAGCTCCGGGATGCCAAGAGCATCGCCGGCCTTTTCGCCCTATCTCTGCACCTGGGGAAGAGCGAAGCATGAGGATCTGCCTCCTTTGCAATAGGGGGAATATGTACAGTGGGGGTCAGGGGGTTTACCTCTATTACCTGTCCCGAGAGCTCCAGAAATTAGGTCATGAGGTTCATGTAATTGTCGGTCCTCCTTATCCCAATATTGCTGAGGGGATCACAGAACACCGAGTAGAAAACCTGAACCTCTTTGAGTTCGGATTCCCCAAGAAAGATCCCTTCCAGGTTTTCACCCCGCTAAACCTCTACGAGTTGGCAGCGATCAGGCTGGGGGTGTTCCCCGAGATGTTCTCATTCAGCTTCAGGGCCTACCAGAAATTACGCCAGCTCCTCCGCCATTACCGCTTCGACATCATTCATGACAATCAGACCCTGGGTTATGGCTTACTGCTAATGAAGTCCTTTAAAATCCCCATCGTGGCCACAGTGCACCACCCCTTACCCATCGATAGAAAGACCGATATTGCCTATATAGACAGGGCGTGGGAGAGATTCGGCCGGATAATGTTCTACCCCTTCGTGATGCAGCATCTGGTGACCAGGAGGATGGATCGAGTGATCACGGTCTCAGAGAGCGCTGCGGAGGAGACCAGGAACGCCTTCAAGGTTCCCCGGGAGAAGATAAGGGTGGTTCACAATGGCATCGATACCCAGATGTTTCATGGGTTGGATAGCAAGCGGAAGGAGCCAGGTCGCCTCCTCGTCGTCGCCAACACCCAGGATCGCAAAAAGGGGGTCGTCTACCTGCTTCGCGCCCTGCGGCTACTCCGTGAAGAGATGGATGTGAAACTCACTATAGTAGACCGTGGGGCCCCCTATAACGAGTATACCCCGGTTCTGGTGGAGAGATTCGGGCTCGATGGCAACGTCGAATTTACCGGGAGGGTGAGTGTGGAGGAACTGGTTGGGTGCTACGCGAGGGCCGAGGTAGCAGTGGTCCCCTCCTTGTATGAGGGCTTTTGTCTTCCCGCCGCGGAAGCGATGGCCTGTGGCCTTCCCGTGGTCGCCACCACTGCGGGAGCGCTCCCTGAGGTGGTGGAGGATGGGAAATGCGGCATCTTGGTGCCGCCACGAGATCACCATGCCCTGGCCGGGGCGCTCAAGCGCCTTCTTTGCGACGAGCCCTTGCGCCAGGCGATGGGGGAAGAGGGGAGGGAAAGGGTGGAACGACACTTCACCTGGGAAGAGGCAGCACGGAAGACCCTGGAGGTATATCGGGAGGTCCTATAGTGCTTACCGTTAACTTCAACCTTTTCAAGATAAGAGACGGCGACAGGTTTTTAGATGTGGGCTGCGGTGATGGGAGGCACAGCTACGAAGCATACCGCCTGAACAATGGCAGTGGCGTGATATGCGCCTTGGACCTCGATGATTTGTGCCTCAGGAAGACCAAATATGTGCTGGACTATATGGATCAACAGAGCGGGTCCAATGGGAACCGGAACGTGCTGTGTGGCGACGCCTTGAATCTGCCCTTCAAAGACGCCTCCTTCGATAAGATTCTCTGCGCTGAGCTTATGGAACACGTTGACGATCCCGATAAGGGTGTTGAGGAGATGATGCGAGTACTCAAGCCAGGGGGGCTGCTGGCGGTCACGGTGCCCACCTATGTGCCCGAAAAGACCTGCTGGATACTGGATTCGGACTACTACAACCATCCTGGTGGGCACGTTAGGATATTCACCGCACAGGGGCTGGTGAGGATGCTGCGTCGCCATAACCTGAGAGTTTACGCCATCCGCTATGAGCATGCCTTCCATTCTATCTACTGGCTACTGCGCTGCATCTTCGGGCTTAAGAATGAGGAGGCCAGGGTTCCCGCGATTTATCTAAGGTTCCTGGAGATGCAGATAGTTACTAAATCCAGGTTTGTTTCGTGGGTGGAACGCATCTTAAACTTCTTCTTTCCTAAGAGCATAGTCATCTATACCAGGAAGATTTAACATAACAGGAGGAGCCAGGGGTGAAAATATGTCTCCTGTGCTATCGGGGGAATAAATACTGTGGTGGTCAGGGGATTTACCTCTATTACCTGTCTCGCGAGCTTCACCGGCTAGGTCATGAGGTTGACATAATCGTCGGGCCGCCCTATCCCGATGTTCCTGAAGGAGTCAGGGCGCACTATCTGGAGAGCTTGAACCTCTACGATCGCAGGCATGATGGGAAAAGGCCCCTGTCCCATGAAAAAGCATACCACTTGCTGACCCCGTTTAGCATCTGCGAGTTCGCCGGGAATAAGCTGGGTATGTTCCCAGAAATGCTCACCTTCAGCCTTAAAGCCCATCTCAAGACAAGGGAGCTTCTCCCCACGCATCGCTACGATGTCATTCACGATAACCAATGCCTGGCCTATGGGCTGCTGCTGATTAAGACTTTACAGATTCCGGTGGTCGCTACCATTCATCACCCCCTGCCCATTGATACTAGGGCTAACCTTGCCCAGGAAACAAGCGTTCGGAGGAAGCTCAGGCAGCTCCTTCTCTATCCCCCGCTGATGCAGGGGATCGTTGCCCGACACCTGGATATGGTCATCACGGACTCGGAGAGCTCAACGCTTGAGGTTAGCCAGGAATTCAGTTTACCCAAGAGCAAAATGAGGATGGTTTACCCCGGCATCGATACCGATTTGTTCCGAAATGTGGATGGGTTTGGTGCAGCGTTGGAAAAAGGGCTAGGCCGCCTCATCGTGGTCGGCAGAACGAGCGACCGCAAGAAGGGCATCCTTTTCCTGCTTCAGGCGTTGCAGCTACTGACGAGAGATAATGTAGCACTGAAATTAACTCTTGTGGATGAAGTGAACCATGGTGATGGCTTCGCCCTCGACTTGATCAGGAAGTATGGGCTTGAGGATTTGGTTACCTTCACCGGTAGGATAACCACGGAGAAGCTGGTGAGAGAGTATTCTGCCGCCCAGATCGCCATCACCCCCTCAGTTTACGAAGGGTTTGGTCTTCCTGCCGCGGAGGCTATGGCCTGCGAGGTTCCGGTGATCGCTACCAGGGCGGGGGCGCTCCCCGAGGTGGTGGAGGATGGGAAAAGCGGTATTTTGGTGCCCCCGCAAGATCCTCATGCCCTGGCTAAGGCAATCAAGAGGCTCCTGGATGACGAACCGTTGCGCCGCAGGATGTGTGTTGAGGGGAGGAGGAGGGTGACACGGTGCTTCTCCTGGGAACAGACAGCAAGACAGATTATCGATGTATATGAAGAGGTCCGCAGGCCTGATCGCCCCTCGGGGTAAGCCTGACAATTATGACATCGCTCAGCGAAGGGAGCCGGCAGGCGATCTTATCGAGGGATGCCAGGATGGCTGACGAGGTCCACCTGGGCAGCAGGGAGAGAAACTTTCCCCAGTAAGGGGCAGTCCAGAGCAGGGACATGCCTCTTATTTTTTCTATCTCGAAATCATCCGCAATTGTCTTTTTCAGTATCGGGCAGTCGAACCTGTAGTTGTGGTCGGAAGGAGGTATCCAGGGATGGATGTCACCCTGTTTGCGGTAAAGCCTTTTAACCATGAGGAACCAGTTCCTCCCCAGCCGGCAGCTAAGGCTTTCGAAGTTAGCGATGGCAATTATTGCGGCGCCCTCCGGCTTAAGCGCCTGAGACATATCCGCCATCGTTTTTAGCGGATCGGCGAAGTGGTCCAAGGCACCTTTGCATATGATCTTATCCAGGGAGCGCTTTTTGAAGGGAAGCGCCTCGCCGATCCCGCGCACCAGGGCGACCTCGCTATCGCCGAGATGGCTTTTGGCCGCCCTAATCATCTTATCGGAGGGGTCGATACCTATTGCCTTGACACCCTGTTTGCCTAGCTCCAGGACATCCGCTGCCCGGCCACATCCGACATCCAGCACTCTCTCCCCGCTATTGGGGGCAACCATTTGCTGGATTATCTCGGCCATCCTGTCAAAGATAAAGGCGGTATCGGGATGAACCGTTTCCGGGACGACCCCCTCATCGCCCCACTCCAGGTCAACCTTCAGCTCCATTTGTCCTCCAGTTAAGGCTTATAACAGGTTGAGCTTCTTCACAAAAGGGGCACTGGCATTAAGATACCAGCATCAAATTGTACTACCAAATAGTTGCTAGGGGCATAATTATTAGAGCAATTATTATAGCAAAGAACACCAACATCAGAATAGCACGGGCAACCCTATTCTTGCGGGCCCCTTTAAATTTCGTCACCTTTTGTCTCTCCCGCTTTTTTCCGGTACTTGGCCATCCCCTCCTCATATAAATCCCCCCCGCGGGCATCGTTCACTACGGTGGCGGGGAAGTCCTCCACCTCCAATCGCCTCACCGCCTCCGCCCCCAGCTCCTCGTAGGCCACCACATCCGCTTTCTTTATCGACCTGGCGATGAGGGCACCGGCACCCCCGATGGCGGCGAGGTAGGCCCCCTTGTGCTTCACGATGGCCTCCTTAACCTCTGCGGAGCGGATGCCCTTGCCGATCATCACCTTGAGCCCTACGGCGATGAGGCGCGGGGAGTATGAGTCCATGCGCCCGCTGGTGGTGGGCCCCGCCGCACCGATGACCTCCCCAGGCTTGGCAGGGGATGGCCCCATGTAGTAGATGGTCTGGCCGCGGATGTCGAACGGCAGCTCCTCGCCGCGCTCCAGCGCTTCGGTGATCCGCTTGTGGGCGGTGTCGCGGCCGACATAGATAACCCCGCTGATCAAGACCTGGTCTCCCGCTTTTAGCTCCTCGATGGTCTTATCATCTAGGGGTGAGGTAATCTTTTTCTGCATCGTGTTCCTCCACTCGATACTATTTCACCGTAAA
>JAGMCC010000053.1 GCA_023129355.1 Dehalococcoidia bacterium
ACTGCATTGTGCCCCTGGTCCGGGGGCGGGAGCATAGCTTGCCAATCGATGAGGCAGTGGCAGAGGTCAGGGCGAGGGTGGAAAGGGGCTACCGGGAGGTTGTGCTGACCGGGACCCAAATCGGCTCCTACAGAAACAGCCCGGAACTCCTTATCCAGCACATCCTCATTGAGACCGAGGTTGAGCGACTGCGCCTCTCCTCCCTCCAGCCTCAAGAGATCACCGCAGGGCTTCTCGCCCTGTGGCAGGATTCTTCCAAGAGGCTTTGCCGCCACCTCCACCTACCCCTCCAGAGCGGCAGCGATGCGGTGCTCCGGCGCATGGGGCGGAGATACTCGACGGAGGATTATGAGCAGGCGGTGGCTAGGATTCGGGAGGCGATACCGGATGTGGCTATCACCACTGACGTTATGGTGGGCTTCCCTGGAGAAACCGACGAGGAGTTCACGCAGAGCTACCGCTTCTGCCAGCGGATGGCCTTTGCCAATATTCATGTCTTCCCCTATTCGGAAAGACCAGGCACTCCCGCCACGCTGATGCCTGAGAAGATTGCTGAGCCGGTTAAGAAGGAGCGGAGCGAGCGGATGCTTAAGCTGGCAAGGGATAGCGCTCGCCGTTTTAGGGAGCAGTTTCTGGGGCGCACCATGATGGTGCTCTGGGAGCACGAAGTTGATGAAGGGGTCTGGGTAGGGCTCACCGATAACTACATCAGGGTGGTTGCCCGGAGCAATGAGCCGTTGAAAAATTGGCTGATCCCGGCGAGATTAGGAGGTGGGCATAATCATTACCTGGGGGCAAGTTTTGCTCTATAGCTATCGCTTGCCACTGACCTGTGCTATACTGCATCACTAAGTTATCAGAATGCTACAAAAGGTTTCTTTAGGTGTCAAGGACATCAATAATTACCGCATGCTACTTGGCAGCGAGCTAATTGACGAGGTCGAGGCCCTTGCCCGCGACCTCAAAGGCCTCAGGCTTTGCCACATCAACTCCACGCCCTTTGGTGGCGGGGTCGCCGAGCTTCTTTTCTCCTATATTCCAATGGTCCGTGGCCTGGGTATCCATGCCGACTGGCAGGTGATCCGCGGCGACCGGCGGTTCTTCACCATTACCAAGTCCCTGCATAATGCCCTTCAGGGGGCTGAATACCCCTTGCTGGAGCAGCAGACTCAGAGAACTTACCTCGCTAACAACCAGCGAAATGCCCGGGAGCTGGACCCCAACTACGATGTTTTCGTGATCAACGACCCTCAGCCCGCAGCACTGCGTCACTTCTGTGATGGCATAAACGCCAAGTGGATCTGGCGTTGTCATATCGACAGTTCGGAGCCGGATAAAGAGACGTGGCAATTCCTGCGTCCCCACATCGAATCACATGATGCTGCAATCTTTACCATGGAGAAGTTTGTGCCCCCTGACCTCAGGGGCCCTTGCATCGCTATCATACCGCCCGCTATTGACCCGCTCAGCACCAAGAATATGCCCCTTCCCAAAGCGGAAGTTTGCCGCACCATGATCGATAACCTCGGCCTTGACCGCAACCGACCGCTCATTATCCAGGTATCTCGCTTTGACCTCTGGAAAGACCCCTTTGGGGTAATCGAGGTTTACAAACGAGCCAGTAAAGCGGTCCCCGGGCTTCAATTGGCGCTCGTCGGCTCGCTGGCCAATGATGACCCGGAGGGTTGGGAACTCTATGCCGCCATCCACCAGGAGGCCGACAAATACGAAGATGTCCATGTATTCAGTAACCTAAACGGTATCGGCAATATGGAGGTGAACGCCTTCCAGAGGGCCAGCGATGTAGTGATTCAAAAGTCCATCAGGGAAGGCTTTGGCTTGGTGGTGTCAGAGGCCCTGTGGAAAGGGACCCCGGTGGTGGCAGGCAATGTGGGCGGCATCCCCCTGCAGATGGTTGGCACGCTTAGCAACTTCCTGGTGGATACCGTAGAGGAGTGCGCCGAGAAGGTAGTCTACCTGCTGGAACACCCTGAAGTGGCTGAAGAGCTGGGAAAAGAGGGTATGGCGCATATCAAGAATAACTTCCTGATGCCTAGGCTAATTCGGGACGAGTTCTCCCTGATAAAGGAGCTGGTAGGAGCGTAGCCTGATTGACATAGACTGCTGAAAAGCGCTATCTTAAATAGCGAATGCCCGTCAAAGTAGGAAAGGAGTGTTAGATGGCCGGAATCACATCTTATGGTGCCTACATACCACGGTACCGAATTAACCGAATGACTATATATGGGTCTATCGGTTTCGTGAACCAAGCAACGATAATGCCGGGTGAAAAGGCGGTATGTAATCACGATGAGGACAGCCTCAGCATGGCGGTGAATGCAGGCGTGGATTGCTTAACTGGGCTAGATCGGAGTAAGCTGGATGGCCTGTATTTTGCCACCACCACTGCGTCATATAAGGAAAGGCTGATTGCGGGAATAATCGCTACCGCGCTTGACCTCAGCGCGGAGATCCGCGCCGCTGACTTCACCGATGCTGTTAAGGCGGGGACCACCGCTTTGCTTTCGGCAGGTGATGCAATTAAATCGGGATCAGCGAAAAGCATTCTGGTGTGCGCCTCCGATTGTCGCCTTGGTCCGGCCGGAAGTTTCCAAGAGGAAATGTACGGTGACGGTGCTGCCGCTCTGCTGTTGGGAGATAAAAAGGTGATTGCGACACTGGAGGGTAGCTACTCCATATCGTGCGACTTTGTTGATCACTGGCGGCATGAGAAAGAGCGCTTTAACCGAATCTGGGAAGACCGGTGGGTTCGTGACGAGGGATACAGCAAATTCATCCCTGAAGCCATAAGCGGGCTAATGAAGAAGTACAACATCAATCCTAAAGACGTAGCTAAGGTCTGCTATCCCTGTATGTACGTCCGAGCCCATGCCAGTATCGGCAAGCAGCTAGGTTTTGAGCCCGATCAGGTACAGGATCACATGTTCACCACTGTAGGCCTGACCGGCACGGCGAACCCCTTGATGCTCCTGGTGGCGGCATTGGAGGACGCCAAGCCGGGTGATAAAATAATCGTCGCCAGCTATGGTAATGGAAGCGATGCAATGCTTTTGGAGGTAACACCTGAGATTAAAAGTATTAAGGGTAGAAAGGGTGTAAAGAACAGCTTAGCCAATAAAAAGGACCTGCCCAGCTACGAAAAATATGTGACCTTCAACCAGGTTCTTGCCATAGATATCGCCGGGCGAGGTGAACAGGCGGTTCCATCATCATCATCGATATTATGGCGGGATAGGAAAAAAGCTTTGTCTCTGGTGGGGTCGAGGTGCAAGCGCTGCGGCACCCCCCAATTTCCCCCCCAGCACATATGCGTAAAACCGGACTGCGGCGCAGTCGATGAGATGGAGGAGTACCGCTTCTCCGATAGAATAGGTCACATCTTCACCTATACCGGCGACAATCTGGTCTATACCCCCGACCCTCCCGAACTATATGGAGTGATCGATTTCGTGGGTGGTGGGCGTTCTCAATTTAACCTGACCGATTGTGATCTAGACGAAGTCGAAGTAGGAATGTCAGTGGAGATGACCTTCCGTAAGAAGTACTATGATCGCGGTGTTACCGGCTATACGTGGAAAGCAGTACCCGTAAGGGTTTAAGAAGGAGGAAGTTGAACATGGCTGAAGGTATCAAGGATAAAGTTGCGATCATCGGAATGGGTTGCACCAGATTCGGGGAGCGCTGGGATATGAGCAGTGAGGATCTCATGGTTGAGGCCTATAAGGAGTGCATAGAGGATGCAGGAGTTGATAAGAAAGATATAGACGCCGCCTGGTGGGCTGCTCTCTATTCGATGCAGGGGTTTACTGGTTTGCAACTATCTCAAACGTTAAAACTGCAATACCTGCCAGTAACTCACGTGGAGAACGCCTGCGCCAGCAGCACAGAGGCGCTGCGGGGTGCAGCCTATGCCCTCGCTTCCAATTGCTGCGACATGGCTCTCGCTGTCGGCGTCGAGAAGCTTAAGGACGTTGGTTATGGTGGTCTTCCCGACCTCAAAACTCCGGCTGAGTTCCTCACTATGCCCAACATGTCAGGCCCCGGCGTATATGCCATGATGGCTACCAGGTATTTTTCCCGTTATGGCTTACCTCCCGATGAGGGAAAGCGAATGCTCGCCAGAGTATCCTGGAAAACTCACCAAAATGGTGCTAAAAATCCCAAAGCCCATCTACGACGGGCGGTTTCGCTTGATGATATAATCAATGCCCCAATAATCGCCTGGCCATTGGGACTGTATGACTGCTGTGGAGTGTCCGATGGCTCCGCAGCCGCCATCCTGGTACGAGCCGATGACGCTAAGAAATTCCGCAAAGACCCGGTCTACATCAAGTCACTCCAGATAGCTGCCGCCTCCGGCGCTGACATGTGGTACACAGATTACGATTACACCCATGCAGAGACGGGTTACCAGTGCGGGATAAGGGCCTACAAAGAGGCAGGGATTAAAAACCCGCGTGAGGAAATAAGCATGGCCGAGGTCCATGACTGCTTCTCCATAACCGAGACGGTAACCATGGAGGACCTCCAGTTCAGCCCACGAGGCAAGGTGCGTGAGGACATCGAGTCCGGGTTTTTCGACCTTGATGGAGGTCTGCCGGTTCAACCAGATGGCGGGCTCAAGTGCTTCGGACATCCCATTGCTGCCTCGGGAATACGGATGGTATATGAGATGTACAAGCAGCTCCAGGGTAAATCTGGGGACCGTCAGATAAAGAACCCTAAGCTTGGGCTCACCCACAACATGGGTGGCTATCCGCCATGGAGTGTGGTCGGGGTTGCCATCCTGGGCCTCTAGTGTATTGACGGGAGGGCTCGCTGTTGCTTCAGGGAGCCCTCCTTATTACAATGAGCTAAAAAGATTAAAAAGCAAAAAATGGATAGGGTAATCAATAAGACGAAGCTTTCATTGCTTCAGGGTGACATCACCAGGCAAAGCACCGATGCAATTGTAAATGCTGCCAATTCCAGCCTAATGGGTGGTGGCGGGGTTGACGGGGCGATCCACCGCGCCGGGGGACCCGCCATCCTTGAAGAGTGCAAGCAAATCGTTTCTAGAATAGGACGCCTGCCCACCGGCGAGGCGGTGATTACCACCGGAGGCAACCTTAAGGCAAGGCATGTCATCCACACCGTAGGTCCAGTTTGGCATGGTGGCCACAGTGGTGAGCCTGAGCTACTGGCGAGTGCCTACCGCCAGAGCCTGAGGGTGGCAATGGAAAGGGGCCTGAAAAGTGTCTCCTTCCCCTCGATAAGCACCGGTGCCTTTGGATACCCGGCGAGGCTTGCCGCAACAGTAGCCCTCGAGACGGTAATTGCTTTTCTCCATCAAGAGGAGTCCCTGGAGGAGGTGGTTTTCGTTCTCTTCGATGACGCCACCTACCAGACATACGCCCAGGCCCTAGAAGGGCTGCTGCCGAATACAGGTTAGCCCTACCGCTGACAAGAATAGGTCAAAGTAACGATTGTTCTCCTACTGGTTTAGCCGGTAAAGGTCGACTAACTTCACTTGTCAGAGCCCCCAGGGAGGTGATAGAATTACGAAGAGCAGGTACAGAACAGTCCCTGTAGCTCAGTGGATAGAGCAACTGCCTTCTAAGCAGTGGGTCGTGGGTTCGAATCCCACCAGGGACGCCAGCAAAATCGGCATTTGACTTAACATCTCGTATAACTCTTGGCACTGAAATCTACTGTCATTGCTTTTGAGCTTTGCCTAGCTAAAGCTTCATAATTGGATCTCTACATGCCTCCGCCAATCCCTGGCACGACATGGCATAATAAACCAAAGTCTGCTGTGCCAGGCTTATCCAGGTGGATTTGGAGGGTGAGTGTCTATGGATATTCTTGAAGTAATTAAGACCAGACGTAGTATCAGAGAATACAAGCCAGATCCCATCTCAGAAGAGGAAATAAACAAGATTCTGGAAGCAGGCAGGTGGGCACCGTCTGCGAGTAACAGTCAGCCTTGGAGCTTCATAGTCTTGCGGAGTAAGTATGTGAAGATGAAGCTGGCGGACACGCTCACCTGGGGGAGATTTCTATCTGAGGCTCCTTTGGGAATTGCGGTGGTCGTAAATCCAAGAGCGTCAAACCACCCTGTAGAGGATGGGGCAGCAGCAACACAGAATATGCTTCTTGAGGCTCATTCGCTGGGACTGGGAGCATGCTGGATAGGGACCTACGGCAGCGGGTATGAAGAAAGCGCAAAGAAGGTGCTCAATGTTCCCCAAGATGAGAGGCTCCTTTCTGTTATTATCATAGGTCGCCCGGCGGAATCTCCCCAAAGTACGAGAAGAAAGCTGGACGAGGTAACCTTCACCGACAGGTATGGGAAGCGATAATGGAAATTCCCGTTGCGTCTCAGATTGCCTGGGGGATATGTTTAAGCCCAGCCAGGCTGATTCGGCAGGTATATCCACACTGCCGAAAATAGTCGGCGCCCGATGTTGCCGAGTACAATAGGCTTATGCTGGGGATGGTGTATCAGGATGCCAGCAACCGCTGTAGAGCAGGCACAAGTTGCTTCTTCCGAAGCAGGGTTGGCAAGCTGTCCACAATGGCTCAGCACATACTAATTACAAGGGGGTCTCAATGCAAGGATTTTCAGCGTTATTCCAGCCGGGTAATATAGGCAAACTACGCCTGGAAAACAGGCTTATTATGAACGCCATGGGTACTGTCCTGGTTGATGGTGAGGGGAATGTCACCGAGAGGATGTTTGATTACTATCGGGCGAGAGCGCGGGGTGGCATAGGGCTCATCGTTACACAATGCGGCTTAGTGAGCGCTGACGCGACACCCCCTTTCACCTGGGCAATGTATGATGATAAATTCACTCCGGGCCTGAGCCGGCTTGTCGATGTAATCCATGAGCAGGGGGCGAAGGTTTCCGTCCAGTTGATGCATTATGGCTTGCTACTCATATTCGGAGGCTTCATTCCTGAAGGTATGTCTATAAAGGTGCCCTCAATAACGTCATGGCTGGGGGGTGATAAGCCTTATGAGGAGATCGGGGAAGCGGATATTGAGCGATATGTGGAGGACTTTGCCCAGGCGGCACGCCGGGCTAAAGAGGCAGGCGCCGATGCCGTGGAGCTGCATGCCTGCCATGGTTGTCTGGTAAGCACATTCCTGTCCCCGGTTACCAATCACCGCACAGACCAGTACGGGGGCAGTGTGGAGAATCGGACCCGCTTTGCCCGCAAGATTGTGGAGCGGATTAAGCAGAAGGCGGGTAAAGATTTCCCGGTAGTGGTAAAGCTCAATGGTAGCGACGACATCGAAGGTGGAATCACCATTGATGAAGTAGTGCACCAGGCGGCTATCCTGGAGACGGCAGGTGCCGATGCGATCAGCATCTCCTCAGGGCTGGAGTTTTGGACTTCATTGAGCATACCATGCTATGCCTACCCTGAAGGTCCGATGGTGCCCCTGGCGGAAAAGGTGAAGCGGGCAGTGGGGGTGCCAGTGATCACCGCGGGTAAGATAGGTCCGGAACTGGCAGAGCGGATAATCAGGGATGGCAAGGCGGACTTTATCGGCATGGGTCGCCCTCTTCTCGCCGACCCCGAGCTACCCAACAAGCTCCGGGAGGGGCGCCAGGAAGATATCTGCTGGTGCGTATATTGCAATAACTGTATTAGAGTCGAGCCAGGACAGGGCTCCTGTTCGGTAAACCCCTCACTTTACCGGGAAGGCAAGTATCCTTTCCCGCCAGCGGAGTCGCCGAGAAGGGTGACGGTAGTTGGTGGCGGGATTGCGGGCATGCAGGCAGCAGTGCTCATGGCGCAGCGTGGGCACAAGGTTTCCCTCTATGAGAAGAGCGCGGAGCTTGGG
>JAGMCC010000054.1 GCA_023129355.1 Dehalococcoidia bacterium
GCCTATCTGGCTCGCCGACACCGGCGAGGTGGTCCTCGCTGCTACCTACACAGAGATTGCTGTTTGCAACCCGGCCGCACCGATGGCTACCTCCAGCGGCGTTTCCAAGCAGATAGCGGCATCGACTGGTTCGGTCTATAACGGCATTGGCCTCCTCGATGACCTTGCGGAGACCACCGACCTGCCAATGGGAACCTTCTATGTCACCATGGCGTACGTTGAGGCATCGCCAAACTACGCCAATGATGACACGCTTTTCGTTGCCACTTCCAGCCAATGGTACCAGGCGATTAATCCATGTGGCTACACGCTCACGCTGAGCCTGTGGCGGCAGGCCCCCACCGGCCCAAATGGCGCTGTGGTGTGGGAGCGGCTGCTCCAGGAGGGTACCCCGAGATTCACCCTAGTACCTACTGGTAAGTTGGCTATCGCCAACCCGGGGATATTCACCGGAGCCCCCCTGGGAGGATTACCCACTTTGACCTGGGTGCCCAAGGTCGACCCAGCGTTAGAGTATACCAACTTAATATTCCTGCTCGCTGGTGTGGGAGCTCTCAATGGTGTGGCAGGCCTTGACTTGATATGGTACTCTCCAGACAGGGGCGATACCTGGCATCCCGTCAGCCAGATGCCGCCGGTGACCACAGCTGTGGCACTGAGCGAGATCGGCTGGTGCGTGGTTGACAACAGCACCCTTCTCGTTGGAGATAGCGATGGCTGGGTCTACAAGACCACCAATCGCGGCAATAGCTGGAGCGATGGCGCATTCACCGATATGGGCATGGTCACCGATCTAAATATCTCACCAGCGTACAGCACCGATAGCGCTATCGTAGCTGGTGTCGCCTACCATGCCGCCACCGCCGCTGCTCTCGGTACGCCGCAAATCGTCAATGAGGTCTGGATCTCCCTCGATGGCGCCGAGTCTGACTTCACCATGGTCGGCTCGGAGCTGATGTGGGATCCCGTATATGGCGGCACTCTCGACGGTATCCTTGGCTGCACGGCCAACTTCGATGCTGGCTGGGAGAACAACCGCGTGGTCTACGGCGCCGCAAGTGGGGCCATAGACAACTGGGTGCTCAATCCAATCTCAGGCGTGGCAGAGCTCCAAGACACGTCACAGGTCGGCGTCTGGCGGGCTGAGGTTAACCTGGTTGATACCCAGGCCAGCACCTGGATACCGCTGTACGGCGCTGATGACTTCATCGCCGAGGCGGCTACGCCCGTCGATGATTGCGTCAGGTACGTGTACCTCACCGACCTGAGCATCGGCGCTGATGGCACCGTCTACGTTCCCTTCGCCCTGTACCACGATGACTCGATGGGAACAATCACGCCCAACACTATCAATCGGTTCACCCTTGGCGGGATGGTGCGCTGCCTTGACGGCACCGCGGCAACCGCCGAGTTGATTAAAGTGTCAGGTTTGCTTGGCCCATTTGACGGGCTGTGGCTAATGTCCGTTGTTCCCGGCAGCAACCACCTGTTCTCCGCTGCCTGGGATGTAGTGGACTGGCGCTTCAAGCTGGCACACTATGAGGATACGCTCTCCGGTGCCGGGCCGGCAGCAGGTGCGGATGCGCCCGCGGATGGCGCCACCGCTGTGGGCGATATCGCCGGCAATGCGGTGAGCGTCCCGCTGTCGTGGGCCGATACAGGCGCCACCACCTACGAGTTGCAGGTGTCGAAGGATAGCGCTTTCACCAGCCCAACCACTATAACAACCTCCGATACCTCAGCTACGGCTACCGGTCTGGAGCAGGGCGTGAAGTACTACTGGCGGGTACGGGCGCTAGAGCCCGTCCTGGGCAACTTCAGTGAGGCCCGGTCCTTCACCACAATAACCGCCGGGGGTCTCATCGGCCCCGATCTGGTGAGCCCTGTCGCTAATGCGCGCGGTGTACCTACCGACACAGCGTTCGTGTGGACTAAGGTTAGCTGGGCAACCGGATATGACCTAGTGGTGCGGACTGCTACCGAGACGATTGTCTCTGTGACTGACTACACAGGGGAAGCCTATCAGCCTACCACGCAACTCGATGCTGATACCACTTACTTCTGGAGTGTCACGGCCAAGAGTGCTGACAATGAGGTATCGAGCGGCGATTCCTCGTTCAGCACAGCTGCGGCGATAGGCGCAGAGGAGCCGACGCCGGCATGGGTCTGGGCGGTAATCGCCATTAGCGCGGTGCTGCTGATTGCGGTGCTCGTGCTAATCATAAGGACGAGACGGCCGGCCTAAGCTCTACGCATAAGGCAGATAAGAGTACCCTCCGAATATATTCGGAGGGTACTCCTTTATTAAACGAGCGGACACCTCACGGCTGGTATTCTGCGAAACATCACAGATGGTGGGTAACACTCCCCAGTCATTCTGAGGGAGCAAAACGACCGGGGAAACTCGCCCGGGGTAAACCCCGCGAAAAATATCCAATATTCCTTTTATTTAGACCCCTCCCCATGGGGCATCCTATTGAGGCTTTGTTAGTTGAGGACAACCCTGATGATGTCCGTCTGATACAGGAGATGGCGAAGGAAGCAGGCACTACCCAGTTTGACCCTGAGCTGGTTGAGGCGTTCTGCCAGGCTATGAATGAGGATAACAGGCAGGACGGTTCTTTGTGCATTTGACAAATATATCTAAGTGTGATATATTTAGCATAAATTATATTTAATTTAATTAATATAATATAATTTCAATATAACACTCGTTAAAAATGAATATTTTGTTCCGAGAAAGGCAAACCCGCCGAAAGGCGGCGACGCAAAGCCAAGGGTCTAAGGTTACAACATTTAACTATGACAGGCGGGTTGCCGAAGAACGACCGATTTAAAGCCTTGCTCGGGTGAGAAAGGCTTTTTTGTTAGAAGAAACTGGTTGATCGGTGTCAGGGTGACATAGGAGTGATGTGTCGCTAAATCATGTGAACAGCTATGGGGCTTGACAGATTCGACAATATGTGTTAAAACTTACTAATATTTTGTTTGTAGCCTTGTGCTCGACTAAAGGATAGGGCATCTCCAATGTAAGGAGGTATCTATCAAGCTGGACTGTGGAAAGGAGGGGTGTGTATCGGACAAGTTGAAAGGTTAAAAAAAAGACCAAGAGGAGTCAGAAAACATCCCCTTTAAAGGGGGTGATGAGAGGATTCCTTAGAGAAAAGAAGGAGACAAGGAGATATATGAAAGGAAATAAAGCTAAGCTATTTGGGGTGGTGATGGCGCTGGTGCTGGCGGTAGCTCTGGCAAGTGTCGGTGTGGTGCAAGACGTCTCCGCCGACCCGGGCATCCTCCAGTGGAGCGAGGTCACCATCCCCGAGGAGGGAGCCGAGGGCGATTACGCGCTATGGAGCGGCTCAGAGGTAGGGCCGATAGCCGTCACACCCGATGGTGGCACCATCTTCGCCGCCAGCGGTCCCGGCCTCGATACATTGATGCGGTCCACCGACGGCGGCTACATCTGGAAGCAGGTGATGACCGAGCTTGATAATGTAGCGGCTACAACCTTCCTGGGCCCCATCGTGGACATCGTGGTCTCCCCCGACTGGGAGGATGATGACACGGTTATAGTGGCCACCGAAACCGATGTATGCATATCAGGCGACCGCGGCGTAGAGTTCACCACCATGGCTGAGCCGGGCGGTATCATTACCTCCCTGGATGCAATCATGGATGAGGACTTCAGGCTTGCACTGGTCGCTGGCAGCAGTGACAATGTTTATCTGATGACGTGGCCCCTGGGGGGCTGGGTTCCTCAGGAAGTCACTCCTGCCTATTCGGTGCTGGATGTGGTCTTCTCCACTGACTATGCCACCGATGCGCAGATCGTCGCTGTGGTGACCAACGGCGCGTTAACCTGGGTGCAGGCCAAGTTCGGGGATTCAGCATGGGGTGCCACCATAACCAATGCCACCCTATTTGATACCACAACTCTCCCGACTCCCGCTCCCTTCGGATCGAGCCGTGCTTGCATCGGCTTACCTGATGACTACGATGCGTACGATCCCACCCTATTCGTAGGCGTAGTTGGCGATATGGACGAGGGCGATGTCTACCTGATAACCTGGGCTGGCAGTGTGTGGGCGGCGATTGACCTCAATGTGAGGGACGCTGGAGTCCACGAAGATACCCAGACCGACATCTGGAGCATATCGGTCTCCGGCGACGCCGCCGATGCCACTATCCTGGTGGGAACAGAGTTGCTCAACACAAGCGTAGCGCCCAGGCAATACCTGGTCTATTTGAGTGAGGATGGCGGTACAACCTGGGCACCCAGCGCTAAGCAGCCCACGGGGGAAATCGAGGCAACTGTGGCCATGGGATCCGACTACGTGGGCACCAAGGGCGTAGAGAGCGCCTTCTCTGCCGCGGATGACGCGATGATGTCCTGGAACCAGAGGGGACTAATCGATGCCGTGATCACCGAGATCAACGACCTGATTCCCTCGCCGGGCTACGCCACGAACGGCACGCTGTTCATGGTTACCTATGACGCAGGTATGACCGTGAATAGCTTGTGGCAGACTACTAATGGTGGTACCAACTGGGAGCGGGTGTTCTGCTCCACCCTCACGAACATCAACGGTGAGCCGGCGGCGTGTCTCTTTGACATGGTAAGGCTCGCCAACACTAATGGCGTTGTATTTGTGGCCCAAAAGGGTACCGTGGAGATACGGCTCTCCGCAGATGATGCCGCTACCTGGAGCAGGATCGTCGCTCAAGAGGATATCACCGCTTTGGCAGTAGCCAGCCTGGACACCCTATACACTGGCGATACCGACGGCAAGCTGTGGATGACCACCAATGGGGCCATCACATGGGACAAGCCGGATGAGAGCCAAATCACAGGCGAAGTAACCTCGATAGCGGTGGGGCCAGAAGGAGCTATTCTAGCGGGCGATGATGATGGCACAGTGTACATCTGCCGCGATAAGAGCATCGCCTACGAGCTCGAGCGAGTTGGTCCCGGTGCAGTAGATACTACCACAAACAAGATGTATGTGGCCTTTGATGCTGACTACGACATCAATGCCACTATCTACGCTGGAGCCGCTGGCTCTGACATCTACCGGTTCGTCATCGACCAGAGCGATGTCTGGAAGACGATCACTAGAAATACACCGGCTGCAGGCATAGATGTTGCCGAGCTGGTGGCTACCGATGATGGCACCCTCTATGCCGCGGATGCCACCGCAGATGCCGGCGTGGCGCGAAGCGTTAATCCCACTAGTATCATCCCCGGCCAGCCCACCTTTGAGATGATGGGTACTCTCCTCGCACTGCCTGCGGGCGCCACGCTAGAGATGCTCAGGGTGGCCCCTGGCAACATCCTGTTCGCGGTTAACACTGAGCCTGCTATCGATCAGCTTCTCACCTACACCGATACCCTGACCGGCAAGGTGATTCCGGCCACGCCAACCAAGGGCGCTACCTCGGGCGACATCCTTGAGAACCAGGGATTGGCTAGAGTGGTGCTCTCCTGGGAGGGGAAGATCGGCGCTATGAGCTACGAGTATCAAGTGGCCCTGGACGAGGCCATGCTCACCGTAATTGCTGGGGCCAGCGGCTACACCGCCGGCCAGGTGGAGGATGTCGAGCTCTGGCTGGGCACAACCTACTACTGGAGAGTCAGAGTAGGTGCGGCAGGAGTCCCCACGGTTGGAGCGCCGCTGCTGAGCCAGTGGTCTGAGACCTGGAGCTTCAACACACCTCTCGGTCCTGGTGCAGCCAGGCCAATCCTGGAGTACCCGGAGCCTGGACAGCAAAATGTGGTATTGCAGCCGGTCCTCGAGTGGACTGGTCTCGTTGATGCCGACTCCTACGAACTGGTGGTCGCCGAGGACTGCGACTGGGGTAACCTGGTGGTCGAATGGACCGGTGCCGCAGCCCTTGGTGATCGACAAACATACGCGATTACCACAGACCTGGAGTATGGCACTGACTACTGCTGGAAGGTAAGGGCTCTGAGCGAGACCACCGAGTCGCCCTGGAGCGATGAAGGCACCTACACCACAATGGCGGAACCGACTCCCGCTGAAGCGGCACCAACCCCGGCATGGGTTTGGGTGGTGATCGCCATTAGCGCCATACTACTGATTGCAGTGATCGTGCTCATCGTGAGAACGAGACGGGCGGTCTAAGCGCCAAGACCTAGATTAAAAAAGCCCCCCGATAAAATCGGGGGGCTTTTCTTTTTAGCCCAGCGTCACAGAATATCTAGCTTCGGTAATCTAAAACCACCACCTGGGTCTCCTCAGACAAGCCCGCCTTGGTTATGGACAGCCTAGGCTGAGCTGATAAGGCAGCCTTTATCCCCATTTCCCTGAGGAACCGGTCCACCGGCGCCAACTGGAAGCGCAGCGCCTCAGTTTGAAAATGCATGGGGATGACAATCCTGGGCTGAAGCAGCCTCACTGTCTCTGCAGCGGTGGCGGCGTCAATGGTGGAGAACCCGCCAACGGGCACCAGCAGCACCTCCACGCTAGCTATCTCCGCCACTTGCTCCGTGGAGAGGGGATGCCCCAGGTCGCCGAGATGGCACAGCGTCATATCCTCCATCTCGATGAGGTAGATGGTGTTCCTCCCTCGCTCCCTCCCCTCCTCAGCATCGTGGAAGGTGCCGATCCCGGTGATAAAAACGCCAGAGATCTCGTATTCACCGGGGCCACGAACAATCCTCGGCTCACCACCAACACCCAAGGTGAAGCCATGCCCGGGATGGGGGTGACTGGAGGTGACGATATTTGCCCTGGGCTTTCCCAGCGAGTAGCCAATACTCTCGTCATAGGGGTCGGCAAGCAGGGTGGCCTCCTTCCCCTTAACCATGAAGCAAGAATGACCCAGCCAGGTTATCTCGATTACCCTCACCCCCTCTATCTGGGAGGATGTTTACAGAGCGACGGCGAATAGATTGCTTCGGCGAGTTCCCCACTTCGTTCGGAACAAGCCTCGCAATGACATTTTATAGTATTCCCTCTCCCTTGAAGGGAGAGGGCTAGGGTGAGGGTGAACTTTCCCCCTCCCTCTAACTCCCTCCCGCCAGGGGAGGGAGAATTTGTGAATGACTACCTTCCAAACCGGTTCAGCAAAGCCCACCCCGAGGGCAAGGCCACTGCTGCTAGAACGACTTTGACCAAATCACCCGGGATAAAGGGGTAGAGACCGGTGGCGAGTACCGAGCTTTTAGAAGCGAAGTGACCGAGCCAGATAGAGAGCCAAGAAAGGCCGAAGACATAGATTACACTGTTGCCGATAAGCATCGCCAGGGCCATGCTCCAGGTGCGGCGGTCCCATCCCCTCTCGGCGAGCAAGCCCACCACGAAGGCAGCTGGCACAAACCCTATGAGGTAGCCACCAGTGGGGCCTATGAGCACGGCGGGGCCTCCCATCCATCCGGCAAATATAGGCGCACCCATGGCTCCCAGCCCTAAATAGGTAAGCTGGCTCAGCGCGCCACGCTTGCTCCCCAGGAGTGCCCCGGCAAGCAGCACGGCAAAGGTCTGCCCGGTAATGGGGACCGGGCCAATGTAGAAGGCGATCTGGGCACTGAGCGCGGTGACGGCACCGAAACCAAAGATGAGAAGCAAATCGCGCGCCAGGGTTGCCCTGGGGAAGACCGCATCCATCATAGTAAGGGCTCTAACTTGCATTCACCCCTCCTTTCTTTTCCTATTTCGCTCAATAATTGACTAGAGAAAATATCGGGGTTTTTATAGAGTTGCCCCGATTTCTAGTAGGGTGGGTGCTGCCCGAAGGGGCAAACCCACCACCACCCTTTTGGTGGGTTTCGCTCCGCTCCA
>JAGMCC010000055.1 GCA_023129355.1 Dehalococcoidia bacterium
TGACACGCTTCAGGGCATGAGTGCAGACAGATGGGATATCCGAGCGCAGAAAGTGTATGTAATTGGCATGGTCGGCATGGGCGTGGCTCAAGAAAACCCCATCGTAGGCGGCATCGGGCGAGGTCGGCATGTCAGCGTGGGCCAAATAATCTTGCCGGTACAAGCCTGCCATATCGGGCACACGGGGCAGTAGGCCCATCTCAAGGAAATCGACCACCCCATTATATTTTTTGGGCTGGAGGAATTCATCAAAATACAAGCCCGACTGTTTGAAGCTCATGCCAAAGTCAAGCCAGATCCGTTTGCCTCCATCCTCCAGGAGGATCTTGTTGCCGCCGATTTCCCCGACGCCGCCATGAAAGGTGAGCGAAGTCATAATAACCCCCGCCAGTAACCGTCTTTATTCTAGCACAACCAAACCAGGGGTTTATAGCTTGATTAATAGCGCTACGCCAATTAGAATGGTGCTGGTCTGAGGTGGTTCATGTTCCAGGTTTTATCGGAGAGGCTCGGGAGCGTTTTTAAGCGGCTGGGGAGCAAGGGCCGGCTCACCGAAAGGGATGTCGATGAGGCGCTCCGGGAGGTGAGGCTGGCGCTCCTGGAGGCTGACGTTAACTTTAGGGTGGTGAAGGAGTTTATCGCCACATTGCGGGAGCGCTCCCTGGGTAACGAGGTGCTGGAAAGCCTCACCCCGGCGCAGCAGGTAATCAAGGTCGTTAATGAGGAGCTTACCTCCATTTTAGGGGGAGCTCCCAGCCACCTGGCATCGGCTAGCCGCCCCCCGACAATAGTGATGCTCGTCGGGCTTCAGGGCTCGGGGAAAACAACTACCGCGGCAAAGCTGGCGCTGCACCTGAAGAGCTCAGGACAGCGCCCGTTGCTCGTTGCCGCCGATCTTCGCCGACCTGCCGCCATCGAGCAGCTTGTCACCCTGGGCAATGAGCTCGAGATCCCCGTTTATCGGGAGGATACCTCGGCAAAGCCTGTCTCTGTATGCACTCATGCCCTGAAGCGTGTCAGGGAGCTGGCCGCTACTTGGGTCATCGCCGACACCGGGGGGCGTCTCCACATCGATGAGGCCATGATGAAGGAGGCGGCGGAGATCAAGCGGGAACTCAAGCCCGATGAGGTGCTCCTGGTGGTGGATGCGATGACCGGTCAGGATGCGGTGCGTGCCGCTGAGGAGTTCCATGCTAAATTGGGGCTCAGCGGTCTCATCCTCACCAAGATGGATGGCGATGCCCGGGGTGGGGCGGCCCTCTCCATAAAAGCGGTCACCGGGGTGCCGGTTAAGTTTATCGGGACCGGTGAGAAATTGGATGCCATGGAAACCTTCTACCCTGACCGTTTGGCA
The DNA here is from genome assembly GCA_023129355.1 of Dehalococcoidia bacterium. Lineage (GTDB taxonomy): Bacteria > Chloroflexota > Dehalococcoidia > E44-bin15 > E44-bin15 > E29-bin15. The sequence goes on from JAGMCC010000055.1 coordinate 1,355, forward strand.
TCGCGCATCCTGGGAATGGGTGATCTGCTTACCCTGGTCGAAAGGGCTGAGAAAACCTTTGACGAGGAGCGGGCAAAGAAACTAGATAAAAAGGTACGCCATGCCACCCTCGATCTGGAGGACTTCCTGGGGCAGCTCCACGAGATGCAGCAGATGGGGTCTTTGAGCCAATTGATGGAGATGATCCCCGGGCTCTCCTCCATTGCCCGCCGCGCCCCTGAAGCGGTAGATGAGGGGAGACTGGAAAAAATCGAGGCGATCATCCTCTCCATGACCCCCCAGGAGCGGCGCAACCCGGAGATTATCGATGGGAGCAGGAGGCGTCGCATCGCTCGAGGCAGCGGAACTACTCCCCAGGAGATCAATCAACTCCTGAACCAGTTCCGCCAGACCCAAAAGCTAATGAAGCAGATGGCACATGGGAGAAGCCTAAGGTCGATGCTTCAATAAAGGCTACTTTTTTACCAGCGTGATAGTGATCTCGCCGTGCTCGATATCGACCTCCTGTAGCTCCAAATGAAGATCATCCCATCGCTCCTCCAATGCGCGCTCCAGGGCAGTCATCACACTGTTGATTAGTGCCTTGGGGATCGGAATTCTACCGAGGTTGAGGCCCCTAATTGTTATGTCAGGCTTTCCATCTTCAACCCCTATGTTAGCCTCAATAGCCACCTGCACATCGATACCCATATCGACCCTGGCAAAAGCCTGCACTATACCATCACTGAAGTAGACCTGGATGTATTCCATCTCCACGGAGAGCTCTCCATCCCTGGCGAGCCGGTCCAGCTTGGAGGTGGCCTCCTCCTCAGTGAGCTCCAGGGTCAACTCCTCTCCCACAGCGGCTTCATCGATCTCCTGCTCGAGCGCCTTGATCTTGTCGTCCAGACTTGCGGCCGCTTCATCGGTCGGCTTCACCCAGTTTGGCCAATCATCTATCGGTGCCGGACCAGTGATGAAATAGCCCCCGATGCCAGCAATAAGGAGCAGGCCGGCGGAGATAGCGCCCAAGGTGAGGAGAAAGGTTCTTATGAGGTTTTTGTTCAATTTATTCCAGGTAATCCTTGAGCTTCTTGGAGCGGCTGGGATGGCGTAGCTTCCTCAGCGCCTTGGCCTCGATCTGACGAATGCGCTCTCTGGTGACTCCAAACTCGCGGCCCACCTCCTCCAGGGTGCGGCTCCGCCCATCCTCGAGCCCGAATCTCAGTTGAAGCACCCGGCGCTCGCGGGCATTGAGCGTGAAGAGCACGTCGTCGATCTGTTCCTTAAGAAGCTGATGAGAGGCTGCATCGGGGGGTGGTAAGGCGCTGCTATCCTCAATGAAGTCGCCGAGGTGGCTATTCTCCTCTTCACCGATAGGGGTTTCAAGGGATACCGGCTCTTGGGATACCTTGATGATTTCCCTCACCTTCTCCGGAGTGACCTCCATCCCCCTTCCGATCTCCTCACTGGTGGGCTCTCGCCCGTGCTCCTGAACCAGCCGGCGGCTAATGCGCAGCAGCTTATTGATGGTCTCCACCATATGGACCGGGATGCGGATGGTGCGCGCTTGGTCTGCAATGGACCTTGTAATAGCCTGCCTGATCCACCAGGTAGCGTATGTGCTGAATTTGTAGCCCTTTCGGTAGTCGAACTTCTCCACCGCCCTGATCAGCCCGATATTGCCCTCCTGAATCAGGTCAAGGAGCGACATCCCCCTGCCGATATACTTTTTAGCCACACTGACCACGAGGCGAAGGTTAGCCTCGGTAAGGTGACTTTCCGACTTGGCCGCCTCCCGGGCGACCATCTCCAGGTGTGCCGCAAACTCCTTTTCTTTAGACTGGAGGGAGATAAGGAAATCGGGCTTAGCTAAGCAGGCGCTTAGCTCGGTGATGGGTTTGCCCTCCATGGCTTCCAGCATGGTCGGCGGCAAGAGGCGGCTATTCAACGAGAGCTTCACCAGCGCTTGCCCCATAGTGGCGATATCTTCGTCGGCACGCTCGGCGATTGTCGCGATCAATTGCTGGTCAATTGCATTGTCAACGGCAGCACGAAACCTTGGGTCTGAGATCCTCTCTGCGAGACTCGCTGCGGGGGGCAGGTCCAGCTCCTCCTCTAGGAGAGCGATGAGCGAGGTGGACTGGCAAAGCTGCTCTAACATGGTGATCATGATGTCAGTTGCTGAGGGTGGGGTGCCAAATCTGGCGAACCAAGCATTCTTGATTTTCTTAATATGTCCATCCTGCTCCATCTTGCTTGCCAGGACCTTCTCCTCGTTAGCATTTAGGAGGGATACATTGCCAATCTCCCGGAGGTACATGCGTACCGGGTCATCGATGACATCCGGCTCTTCCAGCGCTTTTTCCAGCGTTTTTTCCAGCGCTGTCTCAGGTTCAGTCTCATCCCCTGGTTCCTCCTCTTCCGCAGGTTCGGCAGCCTCTTGCTCCGGCCAGGCAGCGTGGGGTTTTACCTCCTCTCTCAATATAGCGCTGCCCGAGAAAGCCGCAAACAGATCTGCCAGCGTCTCCATGGCGTGCTCCGGCCTGATATCGCTCTCTGAAGGTTCCACGTTCCGCTTCCGTTTCAGCAGCTTATCTAGCTCTTCGTGATCTCCCGAGGTCATTGTCGTGCCCCTTTTCTTTCTCTCCTCGCTTTTTCAAACAGGTCTTTTAACTGGGTCGTTGGCTCTAGAGCCTTTTGAAGCAGCGTTTCCACCTGCTCTTTTATTACGTTTTTATCCCCCTCTGACTCCGCCTCTGAGAGGAGCAGCTCCTCCAGTGCCTTGAGCCTCCTCAGATGTTGCTCCCCCAGGCGGCGGGTGCAGTCGGCGAGGGCGGTCTCCATTTCCCGCTCGCTTGCCTGGGGTAGCACCCTGCTCACCAAGGCGTCGAGGTGCTCCTGGAGGCTGACATCGAGGCCCTGGCGAATTATCTCAAAGTCATCCGCATCGGTGGTATTTTGCCAGGCTAGGAAGAGCTCGCGATTTTCCGTTCCTTCGAAATAGTCGGGGGTCAGCGTTATGCCCCGCTCTCGCAGCGCCGGGTGCTGCAGCAAGAGCGTAAGGCAGTACTCCTCCAGTGGGTGGCTGGAGGCCTGGGTGGTGGGGAGCGATACCGCTTTCTTCGCTCGTTCCCTCGCGGTAGGTTTGAGCTGGGCTGCCTTACCCGCCAGGGTTTTTTCGTCCACCCCCACGAGCTGGCTGAGCCGTCTCAGATAAAGCTCCTGCTCAACACTGTCCGCGATTTCGGAAATACGGGGCAGGAGCTGCGCTACCGCCGCTGATTTCCCGTCCTCGTGGCTCAGGTCCAGTGTTGAGGTGACTGTCTTAAAGAAGTAGTCCATCAAGGGTGATGCTTCATCAATTAGCCTGCGCCACTCCTCAGGGCACTCCCTGATCACCTCGTCGGGGTCCTTTCCCCGGGGCAGGAGGATGACCTTTAGGTTTCCTTGCAGCTTGGAGGTTCCACCAAGCCAGTCTGGCATGGCGGCGATACGCTCGCTGAAGACCTGCCTTGCCAGCTCCAGCCCACGAATTGTCGCCTGATCGCCGGCGGCATCGGCATCCAGAGCCAGGGCGAGGTTTCTGGTCAGCCGCTTGATGATGCCCACCTGCTTATGGGTAAGGGAGGTGCCCATGGGGGCCACCACATTAGCCATGCCATACTGATGGGCGGCGAGCACATCCATGTAGCCTTCCACGATGATTGCCAGGCCCTGCTCCCTGATCGCCTCCTTGGCGCGGTCGATCCCGTAAAGGAGGCCGCTCTTGTCGAAGATCGCCGTCTGGGATGAGTTAATGTATTTGGGGGTAGTCCCATCGAGGGCTCGGGCGCCAAAGCCAACTACCTTCCCCCCATCATTCCTGATGGGAATCATCAGGCGATTTCGAAACATGTCCCGGAAACCCCCGCCCTCCTTGGCGATGACCAGGCCTGCATTCACCAGCTCATCCCCCTTATAGCCCCTCCTCTCGAGGTGCTGGCGTAACGCATCCCAGCTATCGGGGCTGAAACCGAGCTCGAAACTATCGATCGTCTCTTTAGAGATACACCGCTCGCTGAGATGGCGTCGCGCGGTCTCCGCGGCTTTGGCATTGAGCAGCAGGTGATGATAATACTGAGCGGCAGCCTCGTTTATCAAGTATAGTCTTTCCACCTCCTTGTCTACCGCCCTCTCTTTTTGCTTTGCGACCAGGGTTACCCCGGCCCGCTCGGCAAGGATTCGCAGCGCTGCGCCGAAGTCGATACTCTCCTGTTTCATCACAAAGGAGAATATGTCACCGCCTGTGCCGCAACTGCCGAAGCAGTGCCAGGTTCCCCGCTCCGGGAAGACGAAGAAAGAGGGGGTCTTCTCGGTGTGAAAGGGGCATAGCGCCTTGAAATTATGCCCCGACTTCTGGAGGGTAACATAATCCGAGACGACATCCACGATATCTAGTCTCTCCTTTATCTCATCGATCACGCTCATTTTTTATCCTGCTCGGTTGTTCAATCGATTCAATCCTGTTTGGTCAAATAAGAGCCTTTTATTCATGCTCCAGATGTGATAATTTCCTCCGCCATCCCCTGGGCATAATTATCGGTCATCCCGGCGATATAGTCCACCACCCTCCGTGCCACGCTCTCGTCGCGGAGCTTGTATTCCGTGGGCAATGCTTCATCGTGCTCGATTAAGTGCCGGTAAAGGAGGCGAACCACCTCCCTGGCTTGCTCCGCCTCATCCCTAGCTATATTATACACCCTTTCGAAGAGGAAATGGCGCAGGGTATTTGCCGCCTCCCGGGTCTCGGGGCTCATGCCGATGCGGGGCGGTTCATCCCCTGCCCCGGTAGCAGCCCAGGAGCTGTTGATGACATCTGAGACCAGGGTGTTGATCCTTTGGGAATGGGAGCGCCCCAGAAGAGCCACTGCCTGATGAGGAAGGTCATCCACGCTGATAATCCCTGCCCTCACCGCATCGCCGATGTCATGATTGATGTAGGCGATGATATCCGCAAGCTTACAGACCTGACCCTCAATCGTATCCACTGACCCCCACTCTGCGCCCAGAATGTCGGCCCCGGTCTTGGTATGTTTAAGGATGCCGTCCCTTACCTCCCATGTCAGGTTGAGCCCCTGCCCATCCTTCTCCAAAACCTCCACTACCCTGAGGCTTTGCTCGTTATGACTGAACCCCCCGGGGTAAAGATTATTGAGCACCTCTTCGCCCACATGACCGAAGGGGGTGTGGCCCAGGTCGTGACCAAGGGCGATGGCCTCGGCGAGGTCCTCGTTCAGGTTCAGGGCACGAGCGATGGAGCGGGCGATCTGGGATACCTCCAGGGTATGGGTGAGCCTGGTCACGTAGTGGTCGCCTAAGGGTGCGATAAAGACCTGCGTCTTATGCTTCAGGCGGCGGAACGCCTTACAATGGATGATACGGTCGCGGTCGCGCTGAAACTCCGTCCGCATGGGGCAGGGCTCCTCATCGCGCTGCCTGCCCCGAGACCAATGGCTCTTTGCGGCATAAGGGGAAAGGAACTCCTCCCTTTCCTCAAGTCGCTGGCGGATACCATGCTGAATAATAGATGGTGGCACTTTCATGGTGGCCTTGATTGCCCTTCTATACCCTGGCCTGTTTTGCGCTGAGAAAATCCTCGAGCGTTAGGTCATCGAAGCAGACACCATCGGTTTCCGAGGGGAGTTTACCTGTAGGACAGAGGCTAAAACATTCTCGGCAACTTGCGCATACTGTTGAAGCGATCTCGGGGTAGAACACCACCCGGCGCTCGGTGCCCCGCCCCACGAATCCAATAGCGTTTGCCTTCTTGATCTCGTTGCAGTAGCGTACACACAGGCCGCAAAGGATGCAGTTGGTCTTTTCAGCTTCGAACCTGGGTTTCGCTACGCCATGTTGTTGGGCCAGGTCTTGTATTGTCTTCGCCGGAGAGGAGGCAAGCATTAGCTCCAGGAGCATCTTGCGAATCCTAATGACGCGCTGGGAGTCCGTCTTTACTACCAGGCCGTTTTCCACCGGATAGATACAGGCGGTCACCAGCCTCGTCCTTCCATTCAGCGATATTTCCACGGTACAGAGCCGGCAAGCGCCGTAAGGGGCCAGTTTCTCATGGTAGCAAAGGGTGGGGATATGGATCCCAGCATCACGGGCTGCTTCGAGGATGGTCATCCCCTCTTTTACCCTGACCTCCCGATCGTTGATGGTTAAAGTGACTTTTTCGACCTTTTTCATTGCTGCGTCCCTTTGGTGCGCTCCACCTTGGTCCCCTGAGGAGGCGCTGCAGGAACCGGCTCGCCGGAGAGTATTAGTACAGCAGCGAAGCGTGGTGGACAGACCTCAAGGCAGGTCCCGCATTTGGTGCACTTATCCTGGTCAATAACATGCA
>JAGMCC010000056.1 GCA_023129355.1 Dehalococcoidia bacterium
ACCGAATCCGCATGTTGACGCTCATTCACTCCATTACTTTTGGCCAGGTAGCTCCCAATTATCGTACAGAGTCGCTACATGGAGCAGGATCGCCTCAGGCACAGAAAATTATGATTGAGCGCGAGACGGATATGGACCTCAAGCAGAAGCTGGCCCGCAGTTTGGCTGGCATCGACAAAAGAGAAAACGTGACCGCTTAGTTTCCATAGGTAGCTAAACCGAGATAGACAGGCCTTCCCGGCGGGTAGTTCCGCCTGTTCCTCAAGGTAAGGTGGGGGTTGAGATACCTGAGCGGTAACAAGAGTCCACATTGTTCACTCGGTCACAGTGTAGCGCTCTGTGTCCTTCGTGTCACGGCGATGCCTGGCAGACCGTGAGCGTGATACCATCCCTGTCGCCCAGCGTCATGGCGAGCGAAAAGTTCACTACCTATGCGTATTATGGGCAAGTGTTGGCAACCATTGACAACAGCCCCGCAGTCATCTACGATGTGCGCACCAAATGACTAGCCGACAATTGGCCTAGCATGAATGAAAATGAAATGCCCAAATTGCCAGTTTGAAAGTAGGGAAAGGGCCAAGTTTTGCAAGGAGTGCGGAACTGAATTGGAACTTGGGTGCCCATTTCTCTCCTCCCTCAACCTCGATGCGAAGTGTGTATCGCAGCTTACTGATTTGAGTATTCCTCAGCCAAAGCGGTTCCAAAACCACCATCGAGCTATCCTTAATCGTCCGGGATAATGGTGAAATGGTCGATGTCGTGGAAGTAGTCACCTATCCTGTCATGGCACTAGCTTCCGCTCCCTCGCTCTTACAATGTAGTCAGGCTCAGTCCACCACGGCTCAATGCCAAGGTCTTCCGCTACCACCCTTGCCGCATTGTAGCCGCCCCCGAGCAACACCATGCCCCCGGGGTAGGTGCTTGCCCCACATAAATAGAGGTTCTTAACCGGCGTGCGATAGCCAGAGCACTCAATATTTGGTCTCATGTATCCCATCTGCGTTGCATCGTAAGCACCGTGTTTGAAAGAGCCTCTAACCATATTCACAAACTTCTGTTCAATGTAAACTGGCGAGTTATCGTACCGGCGAATTATATTCCCTGTGTCCACATTTGGTGCATACTCCTGGATCCTGGCCAAGAGGCGGTCCCCATAGCCTGCGGCGATTTGGTCCCACTTGCCTTCCCTGGGCTCATAGGGAACCAGCGACTCAAATCTCAGTGTAGCTACACCTGGTTGGACATCTATAGGAGCCTGTAGCGGGTCAAGATCGCTGGTAACGGTAACGTGACCGGCTGTGCCCAGCTCTCCCTTTCCTGATCCGTTGAGGTGGGCCAGGAAATCCTCCGGGCTGTCATAGCCAATAATCTTCATGAAAGCCTCATTTACCGCAGGGTCGAAATCGGCAGCTACAAACTGCGGCCTTTCCTTCAGGGCTAGGTGAAGCCCGAACAGGCTCCAGTGCTCCCATTCCCACTGTTTGGCCGTTTCGACACAGCTTCTCGATATCGGCGCCATAACATCTTCCGGGATGAGTCTGGTAAACGTGGTAAGCGGATCGGTGGAACTGATCACAACTTTGGCCTCAAATGTCTTCCTGCCAAGTTTCTCAGTATTGGTCAGGCCTACCTCCACGCCCCTAGCCGTACCATCTTCGACCACTATCCTTGTTACCGTGTGACTCTCAAGTATATCGCCGCCGGATACGATAATCGTCCTTTGCAGTGCCGACGATAGACGGTGTGACCCCCCTTTAATTAAAGACATGTTCAACATGCGGTTGAGATAAAGAGGTGCCAGGTAGCCTACCCCGGTGACATCAGGTTCCAACCCCCACATGCAAATCAGGTGCAGAACCAGGGTCTGCAGCAGCGGGTTCTCAAAGCCCCATTCATCCACGATTTCCCTGGGCGTCTTTTCTCCGATATCGAGGATCTTTTTCCCTATATCGCTTTGGTTTAGCATTTCAGCAAAATCCAGCGTTGGAACAGGAGGGGTATATGTGAGCGGGATTATAGCCTCGAATGCCAATTCCCTGGATTCTAAATATACGTCGCGAAATCTCTCTGCATCTTTCGGCGAGAATTTCTTTATAGATTCGACGCTACGCTCAAGGTCACGATAAAGGGTCAGGGCCTTGCCGTCCTTGGTCAGCAGGGAGACCTGCACCTCGGGTTGTAGGTAAACACAGCCTTCGGCGTAGAGGTCCAGGTCATCGTATGGCGGCATTACGTCCATCATCATCATATAGATAGCATGGAGGTTGAAACGAAAGGCGGAGAAATCCTCGCTGACCAGCCCTCCTCCGGTTTCATGGCGCCTTTCGATCAGAAGTACCCGCGCCCCGGCACGGGCCAGGTATGCTCCTGCAGTAAGGCCGTTAGGCCCTCCCCCCACGATGATTACGTCGTATTTCTCGTTTTCCACGATACTTACCACTCCTTCCTTGGAATGGGCACTCTAATCAATTAGCACAACCTGCTCACCCATCCTCTTCAGAAACAGCTTGGTGTAATCCCCCGGTCTGCTCGCCCACCAATCCTGTTCCCTCACGCCGAGGTCTTCAGCGACCACCTTGGCGCATGTGTAACCGCCACCCAGGGAGCTTACCGAGATGCTTCCTATCGAGTTGCTGATGTACAGCTTGGCGATCGGGGTCCGCGGTGCGCCGCAGCCGGCAAACGGCCTCCAGCTCCACCATTGTCTTTCCCCATAATAACCGCTGCTCATATGGCCCCTGGAACTCGGATTTCTTCGCCAGGTATCCCAGGGGGTATCGCAGTAACGGGCTATCTTTGCGCTCTTCAGATTGGGCATGAGTTCACTTAAACTGTCTTCCACCTTGTCCCCGTATTCCTCCCTGATGTCATCCCATTTCTCTGGACCCCCCAGTGGCTTGATGGTGGTTGGCACGTTAGCCCAGGTCAGCACGTTGTATTGCCCGGGGGGCGCCTGTGTCGGATCGGCGTCACAGAAGGTGTGAATACAATAGCCCATGTTCACCGGGGGGTCAGGGGGTGTATCCAATACCATAACATGTTCATCCATCCTGAAAATATCGGCCATGGTATCGGCACCGAAGTTGAAGCTGAACCCTCGATCGATCTCAGGGAATCTGTCAATACACTTCCATTTTGGCCGCTCGTTGAGCACCCACCAGGTGGTAAATAATGGAGACCCCCTGTAGTCGAAATTCCTGGCCCCTCGAGCGGCGAAAGCCGGCAGCTTATCCTCACCTACAAGCTCTACAAAAGTAGGATAAGGGCTGAGGTTGCTTATCACCGCTTTCCTTGCCCGGAACTCGGCTTCGGGGTAGATGGCATCCCTGGAGAGGGCAACACCCTTAGCCTCGCCGTTGTCAACGGTTATCCTGGCTACCGGGCAGCCGGCCAGAATCCTGCCCCCGTGATGAAGGAAACACCTGGCAAGTGCATGGGTAAGGTTATGGCTCCCCCCTCTGCAGGTTCCGACACAGGCAATGCCCGCTCCCGCTACCAGAGCAGTCATCATCAGGATAATCGTAGAGCCAGCGATCCGGCTGGTTATATCCACCGCGAGTGTGATGGGCCAGCCAGATAAAAACACTTTGCTGCGCTCATCCTCCCACATTTCGTTGAGTAGCTCAACGCCGGTCAGGTAAAGGGAATCTTTAGGGAAAGCGGGCACCATACTCGAAAACATATCCAGCATATTGTGCAGGTTTAGAAAGCTTTCATCGGTCATCGGTTCGTAGAACATCGTGTTCATCATTTCGGGGGCAATATCGCTCTGCAAAATTGGGCCAATAGTTTTGGCTATGGTGTGGAAGGTTTCAGCATCCTTCTCGCTTACACGGCGCCAGACATCGTATGTAACCTTGGGGTTGTACCAGTGCCACGCTAATGCGGTGCCATCCTTAAAGGGGGCAAAATATACAATGGGCCCGGGCATGAGGAGCTCAAAGCCAAATCTATCCAGGTCGAGGTCAAGGGGAACCGGACCGATAGCAGGGAACAAACCGTTGGCATGAACGCTTACCATAGCTCCGGGGTGCAGCAACTCCTGAGTTGAGCAGAAGCATCCAACCTCATCCCGCCGCTCTAAGATGAGCACCTTGAGCCCCGCCTTCTGCAGATAACACCCTGCCGTTAGACCGTTTATACCGCCACCAATGACGATTACGTCGTATTCCTGCTCGATCTTGGCCATTTTTCCCTCCTCGATATCTCTTGATGTATCGTTATTTCCCGCTCGCTACGCTGGCGATTACTCCTCCCGCTGGCTTGAGTTCTCAGGAACATTGCTGCATGACCTTCCCTTTATCCGGTGAGCGGGCTTCGCTAAACAAACATCTGGGTAACCCGGAGTTTGCCTTATCCATTGAAGCTGTTGGATTCTAGCACTTGGTGAGTGAACGATTAAGGTCGCCCCCTCCCAGAAAATGTCAGAAACAGTTCTTGTACTCGGAGAGTAGCTCGTCCGGCCTGCAGCCGGAAAGGCGTTCCGACTCCGACGTCCATTACGGATCCGGCATCCCACCCGATTTCATTTCAGGATATCTGCCAGACGCAGGGCGCTTGCTGCGGCCATTTCGGTTCCGATACCGCGTGCGCCAACGTCAGCACCGACCAGCCAGAGCCCCGTTACCGGTGTAGCCAGCTCGGGTCTAAGTCTTCCTGCCTGCCCCGGAGTCTGCGCGAGACCGATGGCCTCGCCTGCGTGGTGACCGGTCAATTCCGCTGCGTCGTTACATGTTGAACGGGATTGCCATAGCACTGCCGCCTCCAGGTCAGGGTAAAGCTCGCATACCTTGTCGTGGACCCTGTCCAGAATCGCAGCGCAGAGGTCACCTGAGGCTCCGGGGGGAGCGGGAGCACCCACGATTACCAGTTGTTTTCCATCGGGTGCTAGGTCAGGGTCATGATTTGCGGGTACCGGCATAAAAAGATACGGGTCCTCCGGTACTGTTTCCTCCTCTACATACCTGAAGACTTCCTCTGCGGGAAGGTGTGGCATGTAGAAGACCACCGGGTAGAGGACAACCCGACGCTCCAGGGCATATTTCACGGTGACATAGGAATTGGAGTACCGGTATTGTTCCGCCTTTCTTACATAGTCTTCGGGAAAGTGTTCCCTGCCTGCCAGATCAATGGTGCGAAGGATCCCGCAGTTGGATATGACAATGTCAGCCGGGTAATACCCCGAAGCCGTTTCCACCCCCTTCACACTGCCATTTTCAATACGAATGCGGACAACCGGCGCGCTGAAATGCGCTTTTCCACCGAACGCCTCGAGACCCCTGAGAAACGATTTGGGGATCTCACCGCTGCCCCCTACCGGGTAGCCGAAGCAGGCCTCATTGAACATGCGGGAAGAGCACCAGATAAACTCCCCGGCGGACGTTTCCTTGTAGGAGAGGGCGAAAAAGAGCTGGGAGAGGCAGTTAATGAAGAGATGAATCATCTCATCATCGGTGAAACGGGAAACGTAGTCCTGCAGGCATACCTGATCGTTAACCTCCACGTCGTCTCCTTTCAAAAGAGAACGAAACAGGCGAAAGGAACCGACGTAGCTCTTTGCCCTGACCCCCAGGTTTCTGGCAAGGTTCACCTGATGCATCAGAGGTTTAATATCAAGGGGGAAGTCGAATTCGACCCTTCCCATCACCCGGCAGGCGGGGTCCCGTGTGATCCATTTCAGATCACCGCCCAATCTCCGGTTGACTTCGCCGTGAGGACCGCGGTCTCCCCGGCTGAACATGTGTACCCCGAAATCGTAATGAAACCCCTGCTTCTCCATGGAGGCGCAGCGCCCGCCAGGAAAGGAGTGCGCCTCCAGCAGAGTCACCTCACATCCCGACTTTGCCAGAAGTGAAGCAACGGCACACCCCCCTATGCCAGATCCTATGACCACTGCCTTTCTTGACATCGTTTCAACCTCAATGTATTTATGACCGATGTCCAAACCGGCCTTTGGACTTAACGGGCACTTCGGCATCCAAAGCCTTGCTCTCTACACTGAATCGTCCCTGATAATGGTGAAATGGTCGATGTCGTGGAAGTAGTCACCTGTCCTGTCATCGCTAAATACCGCCTGCACACGCATCCCAGCCCTGATCTTACCCTCATCCGTCTCGTCGAGGCAGTGCACGATGTTGGAGTCACTACCATCAAGTCTGATATACGCTGCAGTGTATGGGATCTGCTTCGGCCCGCCTGTAGTAGTATCAATATAAGGGAAGTTCGTGATAGTAAAAGCAAGCAATGTTCCACGGTCGCTGACTGGCACGAACTCCTCCATGGTGATAAAGCAATCGCGACACACGACACGTGGCGGCACGTAAACCTTGCCGCACCTGGGACATTTCACACCGACTATCCGTTTGTTATCCCTTAACTCCTTAAGGAACCTGCTGTAGTAGAAACCAGCGTGATAATTGTATGGCATATCTGCAGTGCACTTGACACTAAGCGCCTCGGTTTCCATGCTCTTCCCTTCCATAGTGACTTCGTTCTCTAATTTAGCTGAGGCAAGGAACTGATTACCGTCACGTCAGACCAGAAACACCCGCCGAAGCCGGTGGCAACAGCTACCTTCGCCCCCTCCACCTGCTTTTGCTCTGCCTTTCCCATTACCTGCAGGGCGGCTTCCCCTATTCTCAGTAGTCCAGTGGCGCCAATGGGGTTGGTTGCCAGAACGCCACCCGAGGGGTTGATGGGAAGCTCACCGCCCATTTCCGTCGCCCCGCTCCTGATGAGCCTCGGACCTCCACCTTCCTCACATAGCCCCAGCGCCTCCATCCAGCAAACGCCCGCTGTTGACGAAGGTATGTAAAGCTCTGCCACGTCAAACTGTTTGAACGGCTGGGTGATTCCTGCCATCTGGTAAGCCTCACGTGCAGCAACCTCAAGTGATGGCAGGTTCGCTAATCCAATTCCGTCTGCCATGTGGACCAGGATGTGGCAATCCCCCACACCCAGTACCCAGGCAGGGTGGTCAGTAATCCTCTTCGCCCTGCCCTCGCCGGCAAATACTACGGCGCAGGCACCATCAGTCCTTGGGCACATGTCGAGAAGCTTGATCGGGTAGGATATGTACGGCGATTTCATTACCTCCTCAGTGGTTATCATCTGCCGAAGATGGGCATAAGGGTTGTACTTGGCTGCATTGTTGTGATCTCGCACGGAGACGAGCGCAGCATCCTCTTCAGTAGCGCCGTATTTGCTCATGTAGGCGGTATACTGTGCCGCCAACGGGCCTATCGCTCCGCCGGCATACTCCCTCTCGGTAATCGGGTCAAAACAGGTTGATATTGCTGCCGTTGTGTCGGATTCAGAGTTCTGCTCCCAACCGATGGCCAGTACAGTGTCAAACAACCCCGATGCCACGTGATAAAATGCTGCGTGACCTATTGCACTACCCGTCGTCCCTCCCGTAGTTACCTTCATGATCGGCTTCATATATCCACCGGAACCATCCACGCTCCACATGTCCACATAGTTGATCGATTCGAAATGGTCCATGTTGCCAATCACTATTGCATCTATATCCGCCATCTTCAGCTCTGCGCTTTCCAGAGCCCTCTTGACGGCTATGCTGATCAATTCCTGGCCTTTGTAATCAGTATTCTTCGACCTGTGATGGGTTTGACCCACCCCCACTATTGCTACCCTGTTCTTCATTGCATCA
>JAGMCC010000057.1 GCA_023129355.1 Dehalococcoidia bacterium
ATCGAAATAGATATCCGGTTCACTGCTGTTGACGATTTTCTCCAGGCTCTGCCGACTGATGCTATCTGTCAGCCAGTTCATGGGATGAGGCGCGATACAAAGGCCACCCTGGGCGTGGATCGCTGCGATAGTGGTTGCCAGTGGCTGCTGGATGGGGACCGGGCGCTCGATGAAGAGGGCCAGCAGGTGTCCCTCCATGGTGCTCACCTCCGTGCCGATCACCACTTCGAAAGGGTAGTCGCGCTTTGCGGAGAGCTCCCTCGCCTGGTAGCCGCCGGAAATTTTATTGTGATCGGTGATGGCAATGACATCGAGATCTCCCTTGCGCGCCACGGCTTCGATTATCTCGGGAACACTCGCCATGCCATCGTCCACGCTGCTGTGGATATGGATGTCCGCCGCTCCGTATTCCCTTTCCTTACCTAGCGCTTCCTGGGGGTGCATTCTATATGATAACCTCTTGGACAGCCCCATTTAGCCACATGCAATTAAATAGCAGAAGTGCCCCGCTGGTAGCGGATCACTCGCCATCTCCGGCGATGAACTCCTCCGCCATCCTTCTGGCTTCATCGTCCGTATATTGAGCCGGGGGCGATTTCATGAAATAGGCCGATGGCCCGATAAGTGCCCCGCCGATGCCGCGGTCTGTCGCCAGCTTGCAGCACCGGATGGCGTCCACCACCACCCCTGCTGAGTTGGGGCTGTCCCATACCTCAAGCTTTACCTCAATATAGAGGGGAACATCGCCGAAGGTGCGCCCCTCCATGCGGAGGTGACAAAATTTTCGGTCGCCGAGCCAGGGAACATAGTCGCTGGGTCCTACGTGAATATTATCCGGCTCGATTTTAGAGTCCAATTGCGAGGTTACCGCCTCGGTTTTGGAGATCCTCTTTGACTCCAGCCGCTCCCGCTCCAGCATATTAAGAAAATCAGTATTGCCGCCGAAGTTCAGCTGATAGGTTCGCTCCAGTTTGACACCACGGTCGCGAAAGAGGTTGGTGAGCACGCGGTGGGTGATGGTAGCCCCTACCTGGCTCTTTATATCGTCGCCGATTATCGGCAGTCCCCGCTCACTAAACCTGTTCTGCCAGTATTTCTCCCTGGCGATGAACACCGGAATGCAATTCACAAATCCACAACCTGCGGTCAGCACCTGCTCGATATACCACTTTGTGGCCTCTTCGCTTCCTACGGGAAGGAAGTTGACCACCACATCGGTGCGGGTTTTTTGAAGGATCTCAACGATGTTTTCGGTGGAGCCCGGAGCTTTTGTGATCACCTGGGAGAGGTATTTGCCCAGACCATCATGGGTCATCCCCCGGGACACTTTCACCCCGGTGCGGGGCACCTGGCAGAATTTGAAGGTATTGTTCAGCGGGGTATAGATCGCACTGGCTATATCCTTACCCACCTTATTCTTGGCGATGTCGAAGGCGGCGACAAAGTTGATGTCGTGGATATGATAGCCCCCCAGGTTAACATGCATCAGCCCGGGGACGGGCTCATTCTCTACTGCGTTGCGATAGTAGTGAACGCCTTGCACCAGCGAGGAGGCGCAATTTCCCACCCCAATTATGGCCACATTTATCTTGCCCAAATCTATCTCCTATCATATAATAGCTCTTTGGAGGTGCATCTTGATATACGATTTTCATACCCATACCTCACTTAGCGATGGTGCCCTATCACCCTTGGAACTAATCCGCCGAGCACTTGAACAAGATTACCACGCCATCGCCCTCACCGACCATGTCGGGGTTGGCTATCTTGAGCGGGTAATCGTGGAAATCGCCGCAGATTGTGCCCTGGCGCGAGCACACTGGCCGATTCGCGCCATCCCCGGCATAGAGCTTACCCACCTTCCTCTCCCAGCAATCGGCGAGGCCGCAAGGCGGGCCAAAGAACTCGGGGCTTGCGTTGTGGTGGTGCACGGCGAATCCACCATCGAACCCGTAGAGAAGGGCACTAATAAAGCAGCGCTTCAGTGCCCTTATGTTGATATTCTGGCACACCCCGGCCTCATCACTCTTGAGGAGGCTCAACTAGCCGCCACCGCGGGCATCTTCCTCGAGGTCAGTGCTCGAAGAGGTCACTCGCTCGCCAATGGTCACATCGCGCAGATGGCTCGGCTTGCGGGAGCCAAGCTCCTTCTCAACTCAGATGCCCACGATGAAACGGAACTGCTCACCCCACCTTTAGCCCGCCAAGTTGCCCGAGGGGCTGGCTTGGACGAAAAAGAGATCGATGAAATCCTGATCACCAATGCTCAAGCCCTATTGGCAAAACTACCAGAAATAGGCTGAACATGACGCCGCTTCCTTGCTCCGCCCCATTGCGACCTGACGGTGAAGCATCAATTAGGACTTGCCAATGCGGAACACCTTTGTCCCGCATGACGGGCAGACTCCGCGGGTTGCCGGCCTGCCGTTCTTCAGGGTAACCTTCTGGGGATCCTTGATCTCCCGTTTCGCCCTACATTTGAAGCAGTATGCCTGCATCCGTGTCACCTCCTTTCAATCCTGTTGCACTATAACCGCTATCTAGCTATGTGTCAAGTCTTTTTTAAAGCTAACTTATATTATTGTTATTGCTCACGGGAGAATACCTTTTCCGGCTGCCACAGGCCATTCTCCGGCAGGAAGCGAAGCACAGCGAGGAAGCGCCCGTCAAGGGAGTAGGCGCGGCAATACCCCTTGTCGTCACCATTATCGAGATCCAGAGGGCGACCGTTGCTAATAGCGTGCTCCTTTTCCTTGCCCACGATAGCGGCGATCCAGTGCTCCAGTACTACATCCATGGGGTAAAGGAAGTCCTGCCAGTAGTTATGGTGGAAGGAATCCTCAAGGTGTGGAAGGGTGAGACTATCGTCGATATTGAAGGTTCCGCACCTCAGGCGGACCAATCTGCTGATATGGGCGCCACAGCCGAGGGACTGGCCAAGATCGTGAGCCAGGGAGCGTATGTAGGTTCCCTTGCCACACTCCACCTCGATAGTGAAAAAGGGAGGCTGCCACTGGAGGAGTTCCAGACGAAAGACCTCAGCCTCTCTGTCTTCCCTTTCTACCGTGATGCCGGCGCGTGCGAGCCTGTAGAGGCGTTCCCCATGGTGCTTCAGGGCACTATACATCGGGGGCTTCTGAAGGATAGTGCCCCTAAGAGAGGGAAACACCCCCTCCACCTGCTTTTTAGTAATGTGGGAGGGGTCAACACGTTGGGTCACCTTCCCCTCCGCATCATAGGTATCGGTGGCTACGCCCAGCTCGATCTCAGCCCTATAGGTTTTATGCGCCGCCACGATAAAGGGGCTCACCCTTGCTGCTTGCCCCAGGCAAATCGGTAATACCCCGGTGGCTCCTGGGTCTAGGGTGCCGGCGTGCCCGATGTGTCGCTGCCTGCTCAAGCGCCTCACCAGAGCGACAATCTCCAGAGAGGTTTTCCCGGCGGGCTTATTGATGTTGAGGATCCCGTTAATGCTCAACATCAGTTTCTTCGCTACTGGTGACCTCTTTCATCAGATGAAGTACCTGAGCCCCCCGTTCGATGGAATCATCCTTATAAAAGACCAGCCGGGGCGTGCGGTGCAATGAGAGGCGCCCCCTGAGCTCCCTGTAGAGGAATCCTGAGGCCGAGGCTAAACCATCCATCGCCTTATTCTTCTCCTCATCGCTGCCCATGATGCTGATAAAAACCTTAGCAAATCTCAGGTCCGGGGAGGTATCTACCCGGGTCACCGTTAGAAAGCAGCTAAGTCTCGGGTCCTTAATCTGGCGGCGAAGCAGTTCGCTTATCTCCTCTTGGATCAGGTCGTTAAGCCGTTCGGTGCGCCTGCTCATCCCTATGCCCTTTCCGTTCTATATAGCTCGATGATATCACCGACCTCAAGGTCGCTGTATCCCTCGATGCCCACCCCGCACTCAAATCCGCTGGCGACCTCTTTGACATCATCCTTAAACCGCTTCAGACTGCTGACGCTGGATTCAAATATCGTCTCACCCTGGCGCATGATCCTGGCCAGCGACCCTCGGGTTATCGTGCCATCGGTGACATATACCCCAGCCACCTTGCTCCCTCGGGCGGAAAAGATGACGCGCACCTCAGCGTGTCCTTCCACCACCTCGATGTAGGTGGGTTCCAGTATCCCTTTCATCGCCTTCTCCACATCGTCCACCAGGTTATAGATCACCGCATACTGGCGGATGTCTACCCCCTCGCTGTCAGCAAGCTGTCTGGCCCCAGGCTCGGGGCGGGTGTTAAACCCGAGAATGATCCCTTTAGAGGCGAGGGCAAGGAGCACATCGCTCTCGGTGATACTTCCGCTGTCAGAGTGGAGGATATTCACCTTAACCTCGTCGGTGTTCAGGCGCTCCAGTGAGGTTTTTATCGGTTCGATGCTCCCCTGGACATCGGTCTTCAAGATGATACTAAGCTCTTTCACCTCCCCATCACGAATTTGAGAGAAGAAGTTGCTCAAGCTAAGGGGTCTAGCGGGGGTCAAGGCAAGCCTTTTCTCATCCTGGCGCTTCTGGGCCTGGGTGCGCGCCTCTTTTTCGTTGTCGGTTACGGTGAGGGTATCGCTAGCCTGGGGCACGCTCTCCATCCCCAGGATCTCCACCGGGCTCGCCGGCTCCGCCTTTCTGAGGTGCTTACCCTTGTCGTTGAACATTGCCTTTACCTTGCCCCAGGTATCGCCTACGGTGAAGGGATCGCCCACCTTGAGCGTGCCCGTCTGGATGAGAACAGTGGCCAGCGGTCCCTTGGTCTTATCCAGCTTGGCCTCGATAACCACGCCCACGGCGCGGCGCTCCGGGTTTGCTTTGAGTTCCTCCAGCTCGGCCACGATGAGCAGGTTCTCCAGGAGGTCTGAGATCCCCTCCCGCTTTTTTGCCGAGACTGAAACGCAAACCACATCGCCGCCCCACTCCTCAATAAGCAGCTCATGATCGGCAAGCTGCTGCTTCACCCGCTGCAGGTTGGCGTCTGGCTTATCCACCTTGTTGATGGCAACCACAATAGGCACTCCGGCGGCGTGCGCGTGGGCGATGGCCTCTAAGGTTTGGGGCATTACCCCATCATCGGCGGCGACCACCAGGATGGCAATATCCGTTACCTGAGCCCCGTGCGCCCGCATCGCAGTAAAGGCTTCGTGCCCTGGTGTGTCGAGGAAGGTGATCCTTTGACCATGGATATCTACTTGATAGGCGCCGATATGCTGGGTGATCTCGCCCACCTCGGTGGCAGTCACGTTGGCCTCACGGATGGCATCAAGGAGGCTGGTTTTTCCGTGGTCTACATGCCCCATGATGGTAACTATCGGAGGACGGGGCTTTTGCACACTGGTATCGTCTTCCTGAAAACGCTTGTACTTTTTGGCTTTCGCCCCTCGTCCTTTCTCCTCCAGCACCTCATAGCCAAGATCCGAAGCCACAAGCACTGCCGTTTCGTGGTCGATCACTTGGTTAATGTTGGCCATGATGCCGTTTCTCATCAGTTGCTTGATCACCTCTATGGCGCTCACTTCGATGAGATCGGCTAATTGCTTAACGGTGAGGGACGGGGGGATCTTGACGCGTTGCTTCCCCTCCGCTTTGGTAGCGACAGTTGTATCCTCATGCGGCGCTGCCTTAGCGACTTTGCGCCTTTTTGGAGCCGGCCTCGCCGTATTTCGTCTTCTTTTAACCATTTAACCCCGCTAACCAGGGAGCATCTCCCCGTACTGGGCCAGCCCCCTTCGATCCTCCGCGGCGATCTTCATCCGCAAGGCACGGTCGAGGTGCTCCTTTTTCAGCCCTGCCTCCCAGCAGGTTTTTGCTTTACATAAATAAGCCCCTCGCCCTGACCTCTTCCCTGTCGGGTCGATCTCAACGCCACCGCTTTCGGTGCGCACAATGCGGATAAGCTCCCGCTTAGGTCTTATCTCACGGCAGCCGATACATGTGCGCTCTGGAACGTGTTTCGGTCGCGCATGCTTCATTCTCTGGGTTGTGGTGGTCATCTTAATTACAGTTCCTCGAGCTCCTCTTCATCGATAGGGATTTTCGGGGCGCGGCGAGCCTTCGGTTTAGCCACGCCTCTGGTCACGTCGTCTTCTATCGCCTTGCCCTTGCTCTTTTTGCCCTTCTTTGCCTTTTTATTGGGCTTAGGTGCTATCGCCGGGAGGATGTCCTCGGCAAAACGAAGTTGAGGGGCTGGCGTGGCAACTAACGTTTCTTCTATCGGTGTCTCCTCCTCCACGGGGAGCGCCTCCTCTGCTTCTATCTCAGGAACGAGTTCCTCAGGAGCAAGCAATACAACGTCCTCCTCAGGAGCCGTGGTTTCCGGCTGCTCCACTTCGACCAGCCCTTCGGGTTCCTCTACCACGGCTTCCTCTAAGGGGGGAGGCTGTTCGACGAGTGCCGCCTCCTCCGCCTCGGCTACTGAGGCGCTCTTGATATCGATGCGCCATCCGGTGAGCCGGGCAGCGAGCCGGGCATTCTGTCCCTCTCTGCCGATGGCGAGGGATAATTGGCGGTCGGGCACCACTACAGTGGCCACCTTCTCCTCGCTATTGACCGCAACGCTATCCACCGGAGCGGGGCTCAAGGCATTGGCGATGAAGGTCGCTGTGTCGGGATGCCACTCCACAATATCGATCCTTTCCCCGTTTAGTTCGTTTACAATGTTTTGGATTCTAATACCGCGCAGCCCGACGCAGGAGCCGATGGGATCGATGCCCTGTTGCCGAGCCGCCACGGCGATCTTGCTCCGATGTCCCGCTTCCCGGGCAATGGCTTTGAGCTCTACGACGCCGCTGTGTATCTCCGGTACCTCCAGCTCGAGGAGGCGACGCAGCAGGTTTCGATGGGTGCGCGATACTAAAACCTGAGGCCCTCTACCCGTGCGGCGCACCTCCATTAAGTATACCTTGAGCCTTTGCCCCAGGCGATAATGCTCGGTGCGCACCTGCTCCGCGGCGGGAAGGACGCCCTCGGTCCTTCCCAGGTCGAGGGTGATCTGCCGGGGTTCGATTCGCTGCACAATCCCGGTGACGATCTCACTCTCGCGATCGGAGAACTCCTCGAATACGAGTTCCCGCTCCGCCTCGCGCAAGCGCTGGAGCACCACTTGCTTGGCTGTCTGGGCGGCGATCCGCCCGGCATTTTGGGGGGTGGCCTCCACCATGAGGTCTTCATCAAGCTGAGCGTGCTGGTTTATTTTTTTTGCCTCATCCAGCGATAGCTCACAGCGGGGGTCGGTTACCGTCTCCACCACTGTCTTCTCAGCGAACACGGTTACCTCACCGGTGTCGGGATTGAGCTTCACCGAGATCTCCTGGTTTGCTGCGAAGCTGTTTTTGCGGAAAGCGGAAACTAAGGCAGCCTCCACCACATCCAGCACTATCTCCCGAGACAGTTTCTTCTCGGCAGCAAGCTGGGTGATGGCAAGCATGAGTTCGCTCTTCACCTTACCCAAGATCACCTCCCGATATAACAAAAAAGTGGGGAGTGACACCCACTTAGTTCTTGCCCCCTCTTGCAAGAGTAGTGTACCATAACCAAGCTGGTTAGGCAACCCCCCGGCGAGGCTATTTGAGGGAGAGAATCACCCTGAGCTCCCGACTTGCCCTTTCAAGAGGCACCAGCGCTACCTTTTTG
>JAGMCC010000058.1 GCA_023129355.1 Dehalococcoidia bacterium
AAGAACATGATCACCGGGGCGGCGCAGATGGATGGTGCCATCCTGGTGATCGCTGCCGACGATGGGGTGATGCCGCAGACCAGGGAGCACCTCCTGCTGGCGCGTCAGGTAGAGGTGCCCTATATCGTGTGCTGCCTGAACAAGGTGGATATGGTGGATGACGAGGAGCTGTTGGAGGTGTCCGAGCTCGAGTTGCAGGAGGAGGTATTACCCAAATACGGCTTCCCCGGCAAGGAGGTCCCGCTAATAAGGGTGAGTGCCCTCAAGGCCTTGGAGTGTGGCTGCGGAAAGCGGGAGTGTCAGTGGTGCGGTCCTATCTGGAAGCTAATGGACGCTGTAGATGACTACATCCCAACCCCGGTGCGCGACACGGACAAGCCCTTCCTGATGCCCGTCGAGGACGTCTTCAGCATTAAGGGGCGAGGGACGGTAGCCACCGGCCGCGTGGAGCGCGGCGTAATCAAGCCCGGGGCTGAGGTGGATATAGTGGGGCTGAAAGAGACGCAGAAGACCGTGATCACCAGCGTGGAGATGTTCCACAAAACCCTGGCTGATGGGGAGCCCGGGGATGCTGTCGGTTGCCTGCTCCGTGGGGTGGAAAGGGAGGATGTGATGCGGGGCATGGTACTGGCGGCCAAGGGGTCAATTAAGCCGCACACCGAGGCCGAGGCTGAGATATATGTGCTCACCAAAGAGGAGGGTGGCAGACATACCCCCTTCTTTACCGGCTACAAGCCCCAGTTCTTCATCAGAACCACCGATGTCACCGGAAGCATCCAGTTGCCCGAGGGGGTGGAGATGGTGATGCCCGGCGACAACATTAAAATGAAGGTGAAGCTCATCGAGCCCGTGGCTATGGAGCAGGGGCTGAGGTTTGCTGTCAGGGAGGGTGGCCGCACCGTAGGGGCTGGCGCGATCACCAAGACATTGGATTAGGGGATGTTGATTGGCGAAGAAGGGAAGTTCCCGGATTATCATTCATCTCGCGTGCACCGAGTGCAAGGAGCGAACATACACCACCAGCAAGAGTAAAAAGAACGACCCGGAGCGGCTGGAGCTCAGGAGGTATTGCCCGCGCTGTCGCACCCACAGGCTCCATCGAGAGGTGCGGTAGGATGAGAAGGCAGACCACGGCGGGAAGGCCAGGTATACCCCATATTCGCAGCTATATCGGCGAGGTCATCTCCGAGCTCAAGAAGGTGGTCTGGCCTACCAGGGAGGAAGCAAGGCGGCTCACCATAATGGTGATCATCATCGCCGGCGCAATAGGGATTATTCTCGGAGTATTCGATTACGGGTTCACCCGTCTTATCGAGTGGATAACCAGTTTAGGAGGATAAGGAGGTAAGGGGAAGCGGGAAACAAACCCCAGTGAGGGGTTTTCCTTTTGCCCCACTTTTTCGTTCTCGGCGCTCCGTTACAAAAAGCCGAACTCTAATTTCAAGGCGATTGTTTTAAAAGAGTGTGGATTAAGGGCGAAAAGGGGAGAGAGATGGCACAGGATGAGCAGAGATGGTATGTAATTCATACCTACTCCGGATACGAGCAAAGGGTTCAGACCAACCTGGAGCACCGCATTAGTTCTATGGATGCTCAGGACAAGATCTTTCAGGTGGTCATCCCCACCGAGAATGAGATCGAGATCAAGGATGGGCAAAAAAGAACCGTAGCCAAAAAGGTCTTCCCCGGCTACATCCTCGTGGAGATGAAGCTGGACGACGAGAGCTGGAATGTGGTGCGCAATACTCCGGGGGTCACCGGCTTCGTGGGCTCCGGTGCCAAGCCCGTCCCTCTGGATAAGGAAGAGGTCAACGCCATCTTCAACCAGATGAGGGCGGAGACGCCGCGGGTCAAGGTTGGTTTCCACCAAGGTGAGAGCGTGCGGGTGGTCGATGGCCCCTTTATCGATTTCATCGGGGTGGTCGATGGAATTAATGCGGAGAAGGGCAAGATAACAGTGCTCGTCTCCTTCTTCGGGCGGGAGACGCCGGTGGAGCTCGACTTCCTTCAGGTGGAGAGGCTTTGAAACCACAAATACCTTTTATTGAGGGATAGGATTGGCCAAAAAGATCAACACGGTGATAAAACTCCAGCTCCCCGCGGGGCAGGCAAGCCCGGCACCGCCGGTGGGTCCTATTCTGGGGCAGTATGGCTGTAATATAATGGCCTTCTGCAAGGAGTATAACGAGCGCACCGCCTCCCAGGCAGGCTCCATTGTCCCTGCGGAGATCACCATATATGTGGATCACTCTTTCAGCTTTGTTCTCAAGACCCCACCCGTCGCTGACCTGCTGCGGCGAGCACTCAACGTGGAGAAGGGGAGTGGCGTGCCCAATATAGAAAAAATTGGCACACTCCCCAGGGAGAAGCTCCGCGAGATCGCCACGATTAAGATGAAGGACCTCAACGCCGCCGACATTGAGGGGGCGCTGCGGATGATCGAGGGCACAGCAAGAAGCATGGGGATCGAGGTGGAATAATGGCTAAACATGGCAAGCGGTATCAGGAGGCTGCCCAGCTGGTGGAGCGCACCAAGGAGTATGACCCTCAACAGGCCATCGCGCTGGCAAAGCAGGCAGCCTATGCCAATTTCGATGAAACGGTGGAGCTCCACCTCCATATGGGTCTCGACCCCCGCCATGCCGACCAGCAGGTGAGGGGGGTCGCCAGCCTGCCTCACGGGCTGGGCAAGCAAATTATCGTGCTCGTGTTCACCCAGGGCGAGGGGGTGAGGATCGCTGAGGAGGCAGGGGCAGAGCATGTGGGCTGCGATGACCTGGTGAAACGGATCGAGGGGGGGTGGCTCGAATTCGATATCGCCATCGCTACCCCCGATGTCATGAACAAGGTCTCCAAGCTGGGCAAGATCCTGGGGCGCCGGGGGCTGATGCCCAATCCAAAATCGGGGAGCATCGTGCCCCCCAACGACCTGCCGCGGGCGATAAGCGATGCCCAAAAGGGGCGGGTCGATTTCAGGATAGATAAGACGGCGGTCATCCACCTCCCCATAGGCAAGCTGAGCTTGGATAACGATAAGTTGCTGGATAACCTGGCAACCCTGATCGAGACCGTGATGAGAGCAAAGCCCAGCGGCGCTAAGGGTCAATATGTAAGGAGCGCCACGCTGAGCACATCAATGGGGCCGGGGATCAAGCTTGACCTGAACCCAACCCTCGAGCTGCGCGCTCCATAAAAAGGGGGTGAGTGATGCGGCGAAACGAAGGGCCTGTAGACCGAATCGTGCGGCTCGCCTTGGGAGCGGTGTCACTGATTCTCGCCTTCCTCATTCTCGATGCTGGTAGCGGGGCAGCGGGGGGGATTGCGCTGGCGCTTTTTGGGGCGCTTATATTGCTGACTGCAGCAACAGGACACTGTTTGCTGTATGGTTTGTTCCACTTTTCAACAAAATAATAGCAACCGAGAAGGAGTGCCATAGACAGCGGGTGCCTTAAAGGCTTAATATTTGCCCGCCGAGGCGAAACCGGGGGTCCCTGGGTCTATGGCGCAGGGACTTTTTTCGTCCCTCTCGAATGCCTTGCAATAAAGATGCGCCTCTCGCAGATCGCGGAGGAGGGGGTAAAGCATCTTTATAGTATAAAATTAAGAGGTGAGATATGCGTCTGGAGGAGAAGAAGCAGGCGGTTAGAGAGCTTGCACAGAAGCTCGAGCGCTCCAGCATCGTCATCACCACGAACTTCCGTGGGCTCTCGGTGGCTGAGATGACCGAGCTGCGGCGCAGACTGCGCCAGGAGGAGATCGAATACCGGGTGATTAAGAATAACCTGGCTCATTTTGCTGCCGAGCAGGCGGGTAAAGAAGGGCTAATCAGCATTATCGAGGGCCCCACAGCGATCGCCTTCGGCTATGGCAATGTGGTGGCACCCGCCAAGGCCTTGATCGATTACATCCGCTCCGCTAAAAGCGAGCTTAGGATTAGTGGTGGGCTGGTGGAGCAGCGAGTGCTCAGCGCCTCTGAGGTAGCTACACTGGCTACCCTGCCCCCAAAGGAGGTGTTGATCGCCAAGCTCTTAAGCGGGATGCAGGGAAGCATCTTCGCCCTGGTTAATGTGCTTAATGCAAACATAACCGGCCTTGTGAGCCTGCTGGTTGCACGCAGAAAACAATTGGAAGGAGGATAAGATGGCAGAGGAGCTAGAGCAGAAGGCGGAAGAGAAGGAAGAGGAAAAGGTGGAGGAGAAGGTCGAGGCGAAAGCGGAGGAGAAGGTCGAGGAGCCAAAAAAGCCGAAAGCAAAGGCGAAGGCAGAGGCCAAGGTGGAGGAGAAGCCAGAGGCGATGGCGGAGGAGATGCCAGAGGCGAAGGTAGAGGAGCCGAAAAAGGCAAAGGACACCAAGCAGGCGGCGCCGAAGCCTGCTCCTGCTAAGGAAGGGAGGACGATGACGAAAGATGAGCTCGTCGCGGCAATAAAGAACATGACCGTGCTTGATCTCAGCGAGCTGGTCAAGGCGCTGGAGGCGGAGTTCGGCGTCAGCGCTGCCGCTCCGGTGGCGGTAGCGGCACCCGCTGCTGCCGCAGAGGCCCCCCCTTCCGAAGTGGAGGAGGAGAAGGCAGAATTCACCGTGATGCTCAAGGATATCGGCGCCAACAAGATCAGTGTGATCAAGACGGTGCGTGAGGTAACCGGCCTCGGGCTCAAAGAATGTAAAGACCTAGTGGAAGCTGCTCCCACAACGGTGAAGGAGGGCATTACTAAAGAGGAGGCCGCCACGCTAAAGGAGAAGCTGGAGGCTGCGGGGGCCGCCGTTGAGGTCAAATAGCTTTTAGGAGGGAGACACGGCAATGACGGTAAAGATTGTCATAGAACGCACAGTGAAGACGGATCAGCAGGACGAGTTGCTGTTGCTGTTGAAGGAACTGAGAGCTCACGCGGTTCACCAGCCGGGCTATATAGCGGGAGAAACGCTGACCTCCGTCGATAGACCTGGGATGCATCTCGTTATCAGCACGTGGTACAGCCTGAAGGACTGGAGGGCCTGGGAGAACAACTCCGAGCGCCGGCAGATTTCAGCCAAGATCGAGCCCCTGTTGGCTACTCCATCTAAAGTGGGCGTTTTCGTGGAGCCATGGGCCGCGCTACCTGAGGGTATCTGAAGCAGGCCTGAGGTGCTGATCTATGGTGGAATATCATCTCAGGATCAATGAGCTACCTGCCAGCGAGCGGCCCAGGGAGCGGCTAAAGGAGAGTGGCCCCGCCTCACTCTCAAACAGCGAACTCCTGGCAATTATCCTGCGTACCGGCACCGCTGCGGAGAACGTGCTCGGGCTGGCGAGCAGGGTGCTCACCAGATTTGGCGGCCTCACCGGTCTGGCCCGGGCCAGCTTCGGCGAGCTTTGCGCCGAGAAGGGCGTGGGGCAGGCCAAGGCCGCTCAGCTCAAGGCCGCCCTGGAGCTGGGACAAAGGCTTAGCTCCACCCAGCCTGAAGAAAGAGCGGTGGTGCGCACCCCCCAGGATGTGGCTAACCTTCTCATGGCGGAGATGGGTTTTCTCGACCAGGAGCAGCTCAGGGTGGTGCTCTTAACCTCCAAGAATCAGGTAATATCCATATCCGAGGTATATAAGGGGAATGTGAACACATCACTGATTCGCCCCAGCGAGCTCTTTCGAGAGGCGGTGCGTGAGAACTGCCCGGCGATCATCGTAGTGCACAATCACCCCTCAGGGGACCCCGATCCCAGCCCCGAGGACATCGCCGTCACCAAGCAGATTGTAGCGGCGGGCAGGGTGCTTGATATAGAGGTGCTGGACCACATGATCATCGGCGGAAAGCGCTATGTGAGCCTTAAAGAGCGCGGGGTAGGGATTTAGTAGGGCAAAGAAGGAGAAAATGGCAAAGAAAAAGGTATTGCTCACCGGCGCATCCGGCTCTATGGGCGGCGAAGCCTTTAAAGAGCTACTTAGAAGAGGGGATAAATATGACACCGTGCTCTTGCTCAGGCCTTCTACGAAAAACAAAAAGGCCTTTGCTAAATATGAGGGGCAAGAAGGGATAAAAATAGTTTGGGGGGATTTAATAAATCCCGATGATGTACTGGAGGCGGTCAATGGAGTGGATCACGTGCTCCATCCGGCTGCGCTCATAGCCCCGGCGGCAGACCACGACCCGCAACTCACCAGAGGGTCAAATTACGAGGGCACCAGAAACATAGTCGAAGCGATCAAGAAGCAGCCAAACAACGGCGATAATGTGCGGCTGGTTAGTATTTGTTCGGTAGCGGCATATGGAGACCGGCTTCCACCGGTGCAATGGATCAGGGTTGGCGACCCCTTAAGACCAAGTGTTGGTGACTACTATAGCGTAACCAAAATAGCTGCGGAGAGAACAGTTATAGAATCGGGTCTGAAATACTGGTCCTCGATGCGTCAGACCTTTATCGCTATCCCCAATGTATACTCGCTTATGGACCCCATCATGTTCCACCAGCCTCCCAATACCCACTTCGAAATCATAACCAGTCAGGACGCCGGATATGGCCTGGTTCAAACCCTTGAGTGCCCCGATGATTTCTACGGCAGGGTATATAACATGGGGGGCGGCCCATTGTGCCGGCTTCTATACAGCGATTATCTCAGGGACTTTATGAATATCTTCGGTTTGGGGGATTACCGAAAGATATTGCCCCGCAACTGGTTCTGTGTAAGGAACTTCCACTGCGGCTGGTATGAGGACAGTTGGGTGCTCAACCAATACCTGGGCCACTGGCGGCAATCATTTGAGGATCAGATAAAGCAGGTGCAAGCTGTCGCCCCTTGGTATATGAAACAGGGAGGAAAACTGGCCCCCGCTTCTTTGGTTAAAGTCTTCATGAAGAGAATGGCAGACCCGTTGAAATGGATAAAGAATAACGATGAAGAGAAGATCAAGGCTTTCTTCAGCAGCCGCGAAGCGTGGGAAAATATCCCCGGCTGGGACCAGTACGTGGTTGAAGCGGAGGATAAAGACCGGCAAACCAGGGAAGACCCGCTAACCAAAGAGTATACGCTAAAGGACATGCAGGAGCTGGCCAAATCGAGGGGAGGGCAATGTCTCTCAACCGATTATGTCGATATTAAATCGAAGCTCAAATGGAAATGCGGCTTCAGACATGAGTTTGAGGCTACCCCCAGGCTTATTCTAGCCGGGCACTGGTGCAATGAGTGTATGCCCCCTCCGTGGACCTGGGACGCCATTGCCAGGGTGGACCCGGCCATAGCCGATGTCTATTATCACAACCATGATAAAAACGAATCACAAAAGGTTGACTACCTGTATTACCCCAACGAACGAATCGATGGGATTTGAGTACACATACTGCCCCAACGAATAATATAGATGTCATACAGAAGCTATAGCCGTTTCGCCGAGAGTTCCATACTGTTGCTAATAGCCATAAATGTTGTGCTATATATAGCGACACTTGCCAGCGCGACACTTGACGGCCCTGACCTCATCCATACCCTCGGGCTGCAGCCGGCAATCTGGCTGGAAAGGCCCTGGACCCTAGTAACCAATCTCTTCATCCACGGCAGCTTATGGCATATAGCGGCTAACATGCTCACCCTCTACTTCTTCGGAAGGTACCTGTCCATGATGGTCGGAGATA